>JBAXLO010000247.1:0-6321 GCA_037134755.1 Bacteroidota bacterium
ATGAGGTGTTATACGTAGTTTTGTCTTAGTTTTCATACATTTTGGCTTGATTTTTGTTAACTTTTTTCCTTTTTCAGTTTGTATTGAAACGATTTCGGTGAGTGTAGATATTATTACTGTTGATGCAGTAAAGGAGAATATCTAAAAAAGTGAGTAAATGGTGAAAATGAAATTTTAATCTGTTTCATTTTTCGTGTATTTAGACAAACAATGTAAATTTATTGTAAAAGATAAAAATATACCTGCATAAATTTCCGTGGGAACTGTAAAAATTTTAATGGGAAGGGCATCGTGTCGCATAGGACTGCAAAAGTGTTTTTTCTGAGTGTCTAAAATGCATTATGCTATTCATTTTCAATTAATAATTAATAATTGAGTATGATAAAAGATTAATATTAAAAAAACAAGAGCCGTTATCATTTGCTTGATAACGGCTCTTTTAAATCTCTATTTACTTGTATTAATTCCTCCCATTTCAGGGGAGGTTAGGTGGGGTTGATTTTTAACTTCAAGTACTTTAAGTATTTCAAGTACTTCAAGTACTCTGTTTAAATTCGTAATTATTAATTATTAATTCGTAATTGATTTAAATCGCTTCCATTTCCATCATAAATCCTAAGTCAGTAGTTTCACCTTTTTTAATTGTAAAAGTAAAATCAATTTTAGCAAAACCTGGGCAACTCAATGTACCTGTATATTCACCCGGTACAAGTAGTTCCTTTAATATTTCCCCATTTACATCACTCATGGCAATATAATTAATAGATAATATCGAAAATTCAACATTCTGAATATCTTCTCCCGTTGTTTTATTAGTAATAATTAATTCCAGATTACCTGTTGTAGCATCAGGAGAAATAGGAGTTTTATTATGAGTATGACGATGAGCTACTTTTCTAGCCGATTTATAAGTCAAATAATATTCCATATTATCTAATCTAAAAAACTCAGCATTCTTATCTAATTGTGTAGTTGTATCTTTTTTCATTTTCACCATCAAGAGCTCCAATTGAGTTTTAGTATTCTTATGAAGATCGATAGCATCTTTAGTAGTAAATTTATGTTCACTATAATCATCTTTAAAACCTGTAATTTTTAATATTAGAGCTGGAGAAATACCATGAGCCAACAAAGCAGTTTTATTAGTATTAACTACTTTTAAGATAGCATCCAATGATTTCACAAGCTCTTCAGGCTTTGTTTTAAATAAGGTGCTATAACTATAGCTTCCCATACCTATCAAATCTCCATCCTTAATACTGGCACCATATCCACTTACTAGCGAACATACGATACTAAAAATAGTAGAAGTGTCTTTTTTTAAGATTAAGTTTTCAGCAGTATTTCCTAAAGTCTTACCCTCAAGTATCAACATTAGTTCATCTGCTCTTGACTTATCCGCAGCCAAAGTAGCTAAATTAGTCGAAAATGCCGGTGATAAAGCTATAACTATCGGATTTTTTGTACCTGTTGTTATAATACGAGTTACCGACGAAAAATAATAAACCGTTGATGAATCCATAAATTTAAATTTAATTAATAACTAATTCCTAAAATTTTTAATTCACACCTAATGTTTAGCCTAATTTTGTCCACTGCATCTGTTGGCGTACATAGCTTTTTGGGACTCTACCTAAAGCAAAACTTTTCGTGCTAATATAAATAAGAGTATTAATCAAATTTACACGGAAGGTTTAACCTCTCTTTTTCTGATATGATTTCAAATAAAACTCTGCAAAAATATGTTTAAATCCTAACACCACCAAATATAATCGAAACTATTTTTATATTTAATTTGATTTAGTTTGCAAAATATTGTTAACAGTTGAACAATCCACACTTTATAACTATAAAAATTATTTTCTTTCCAGCCACATCGCTAAATATAAATTTTCTTTTTATTAAATTAATATTCCTTTTATCAAAAGGTTTCTTTTATTTTAGATAATAATATTTTTGAATGAAATAAAAGTGTACTTTTACAAAATTAATTAAGCAAGATTAAAACAACATTATGAGTAGTAAATTTTTTACTAATGAAGCTGAAAATACATTACTAAGCAAATTAGAGGGAATATTTAAGCATAGAAATATTCATTTCTTTGATGCTTTAGTTGGCTATTTTAGAGCTTCTGGATATTTCAGGATTAGAGAGTTTGTTGAAAAAGCTAAAGAAATAAGAATTTTAGTTGGAATTAATATTGATAATTTAATACTTGAAGCAAATCAACAAGGTTTACTTTTTGATAGCAATGCTGAAAGGGCACAGGAAGAATTCTATTTAGAGATTAAGAAAAATATTCAATCAGCTACCTATGATAAAGAAGTTGAACATGGGATGATTCAACTTATTTCGGATATTGTGACAGGTAAAGTAAAAATAAAAGTTCATCCTAAACAGAATATTCATGCTAAGATATATATATTTAGAGAAGAAGAGAAACATGATCATGGTTATGGTTCTGTAATAACAGGATCTAGTAATTTAACGGATGCTGGATTATCTAAGAATTTTGAGTTTAATGTTGAATTAAGAGAAAACTATGATATTGAATTTGCTACTGATACTTTTAATAAACTTTGGGATGAATCTATTTCAATTGCGGAAGAATATATAGTAAAGCTTCAAAAAGAAACATACCTTAATGATACATATTCACCTTATGATGTTTATCTGAAATTTCTTATTGAATATTTTGGAAAAAGCATTGAATTTGATCCAAATTCTATAACTGATCTGCCCAAAGGGTTTAAAAGATTATCTTATCAAATAGATGCTGTAAATGATGGTTATGCAAAAATGATAAAGCATAATGGCTTCATATTAGCTGATGTTGTAGGGCTAGGAAAGACTATTGTAGCAACAATTATTGCTAAAAAATATTTCTATTCAAATGGGTTCCCTTCGCATAGATCAAGAACTCTTATAATTGTTCCCCCTGCTATAAAAGAAAACTGGAGTGAAACAATTGAAAAATTTAGATTAGATAATGTTAAAATAATTACTAATGGAAGTCTTCATAAAGTTACAGATCCTGCAAAGTATGACTTAATTATAGTTGATGAAGCACATAAGTTTAGGACTGATACTGCTTCAATGTATAATGAATTACAGAAAATCTGTAAAACTCCTACAAGAAGAATATTACCAAACGGTGCAATAGTTCAGAAAAAAATAATGCTTATTTCTGCAACTCCACTGAATAATAAACCAGAGGATATTGCAAACCTTGTGTATTTGTTCCAAGACAGTAAAAATTCATCTCTTGAAATTGGCAATCTTCAAAATTTCTTTAGGACACAAATTGATGCATATAAGAAGTTGAAAAAAGAGCCAGATATCAAAACTGTCCAGAATGGTGTTAAAAATATTTATGAAAAAATAAGAACTAAAGTAATTGAACCTTTAATTGTAAGAAGAACAAGAACAGATTTATTAGTACATAAACAATATTCAGAGGATTTGATTAATCAAGGAATAAAATTTCCTATTGTAAAGCAACCTCAAAAGATATTTTATCAACTCGAACCACATTTGGATGCATTATATGATAAAACTATTTTTGTTTTAAGTGATCCAACTGAGGGATTAACATATAATAGATATAGGGCTATTGGATTTCTTAAAGCTTATAAAAAAAGCAAGTACAGACAAGCAGATATGATTTCTGCACAATTAGCTAAAATTATGAAAACGTTACTTGTTAAGCGAATTGACAGTAGTTTTTTTGCTTTTAAACAATCTCTCGAAAGATTTATGATGGCTACACAAGCTATGGTTACCATGTTTGAAAATGGAAAAATATATATTGCACCAAATTTGCCTGTAACTGAAATGATAAATGAAGGGAAAGAGGATGAACTATTTAATCTAATTATAGAAAAATCTATTGATGACCCAACAATTGAGATTTGCGAACCTGATGATTTTGAATATAATTTCCTGCCTGGTTTGAAGAATGACTACGAATTGCTTAAAGACTTAAACAAAGATTGGGTAAAAGTAAATGAAGATCCAAAATTAGATGTATTTATTGATTATTTAAAGAACATTTTACTAAGTAAAAAAATTAATCCACAATCCAAATTAGTAGTTTTTTCAGAGAGCAAAGAGACAACTGATTATTTATATAATGAATTACCTAAACATATAAATTATAGAATTCTTTCAGTTGACAGTCATTCAAGAAAAGAAAAAATGCCTGAAATAAGAAGGAATTTTGATGCCAATATTGCTAAATCTGAACAATATGATGACTTCGATATTGTTATTTCTACTGAAGTATTAGCAGAAGGTATAAATCTTCACAGGTCAAATGTAATTGTGAACTATGATACACCTTGGAACTCTACTAAATTAATGCAACGCATAGGAAGGGTTAATCGAATAGGTTCAACTGCTAACGAAGTTTTTGTATTTAACTTTTATCCTACTGCAAAAGTAAATAGTGATATTGAATTGGAGAAAAAAGCAATAATGAAGTTACAAGCATTTCATGCAGCTTTAGGTGAAGATAGTCAGATATATTCGCCTGATGAGGAATTTGAAACATTTGGATTGTTTGATAAGCAAATGGAAGAAGAAACGGATGAAAAGCTTACTTATTTAATGATGATTCGTGACATTAAAGAAAAAAATCCTACATTATTCAAACAAATAAAAAATATGCCTTTGAGGGCAAGAGTTGGAAGAAAAAATGAAGAGCTCAATATGGGTACTATTTGTTTTATAAAAGACGAAAAAAGAGATGCTTTTATCTTTGTAAAATCAAATAAAGAAATTGAGGAACTTACATTTTTAGAAACTGTTAAGAAATTTGAAGCATTTCAAGAAGAAAAAGGGATTGCATTACATGAAGCTCATCACGAACAAGTAAAATCAGCTATACAGGTTTTTACTGATAAAGTTGATGATGAGAAGGCTAAAGACAAAAAGGTAGATGTTACTCAAGGTCCAAATGAAAAAAGTGCAATTGCTTATTTGGACGCTTTACTTAATTTACCTTTTACTAATGATTTGGAAACACAATTGATTATTATTGCAAAAGAAGCTATAAGAAAAGGAAGATTTCAAAATTTACAAAGGGATATTAACAAACTTCATAAAGCGGTTAAGAAAAGTCCATTAAAACCAGTTATTATTCTCGAAAAACTAATTGGTATACTTAAAAGTTATCCTCTAAAGCAAGAAGAAGAAGAAATTTATCAAGAAATCCAACAAATTGTAAAGCCTAGAATATTAAATCCTGAAATTATAATAACTGAAAGTTTTAGTTTGTAGACATTATGAAAGAGAGAGAATTAAAAGAGATATTACGACAAGATTTTGACTTTGAAAAGAATTGGAAACTTATATTTTCGATGCTTTTTACTAAAATACAATATTTTAGTAATCCATCAAATCCATTTTTCGAAGAAAAGAAAGTTATATCAGGTCGTCAAACCGGTATAATTAAATTGGATGATGGAAAATCACTAGCTATTTTTGAAGTTGAAGTTGATGATAGTATCAGAATTGATAAGAACAGACAAGGTTTAAGGGAAATAGCTATAAAGCATATTGACCAAAATATAACTCATGGAGCTTTAGTCTTTTTTTATTCTAAAAATCAGGCTAATTACAGATTCTCTTTTATTGCAAAATGGTCTGAAATTGATCTTGAAACAGGCGAATTAAAAAAAGGAGAAACAAAGCCTAAAAGATTTACTTATCTATTAGGAGATAATGAGGCATGTACTACTACTGCAAAACGATTATTAATATTAGCTAATAAGAAAGACAGCCAAAAGCTGACAATAAATGATGTAATTGATGCCTTCTCTGTTGAATCACTAAACAAAGAATTCTTTAAATCATATAAAGAACATTACGAAAAGTTTTGGAGATTTATTGCTAATCCAGAAAATGGATTCCGAGAAATATTATTGGATATTTCAAAAGAGGAAATTGAGAAACAAGAAAAGCCAATTCGTGATTTTGCTAAGAAACTTTTAGGACGAATTGTCTTTTTACATTTCTTACAGAAAAAAGGTTGGATGGGTTGTTCTGCTAATACAAAAATTTGGGATAATGGTGAAAAGCAATTTATGCAATTGTTGTTTGAGAATTTTGAAGATAAAAAACACTTCCATAGTAATTGCCTGACAAAATTATTTTTTAATACTCTTAACACTAGAAGAATTGAAGATAAATTTGAGATAGAAGGATTAAATGAAAAACTTAATGGTACTCGTGTTCCATATTTGAATGGAGGATTGTTTGATACTGATAAGCCAATAGAAACGTTAACTATAGATTTTCCTGAGAAATATTTTGAAGAA
>JBAXLO010000248.1:0-6221 GCA_037134755.1 Bacteroidota bacterium
GCCCCATTTGAATAAGTACCAGCAAATCTCAAGACTACCACCAGCCTTAAATTCCTCTTTTAATTTCTTTTTTAAAAGTTCTATTTTCTTTTTTTCTTCTACAACTTCATTAAAACCGTTATTAAGTCTAACTTTCTTTTTAGCTATATCTTTTAATTCCTCCTTTATGAGTACATAATAATTAGATTCTCTCTTAAAAATAAGATATTCCAACTTCATTTTAGCCTCATATTTCCTTCTTATATCTTCTATCTCCAATTTTTCCTTTTTTAATAGCTCCTTATCTTTAGCAAGATCTTCTTTTTCTTTATTAATAAAGATTATTTGCTCATTTATATAAGCAGTATAATCAAAATCTTTATAAATATCCATGATTTTTATTTATTTATTTTTATAATATTCCGCTTTAGCGTAAATTTTTTATTAAGCCTCTCCCCTATTCTATTAGATCAAATTCAATTTCTTCGATATCTCCAACATTCTGCGGATAGGCAATTCAGCTTTGGTGATAATATCTGTAGGTAAAGTAATTTCAGGACGTTCATTTTTCATACACAAATAAAGCTTTTCCATAGTATTAAGCTTCATATACGGACAATCGTTGCAATTACACGTTTCATCATGTGGAACAATCAAAAATTCCTTTTCTGGAGAATCTTTTTTCATTTGATGTAAAATACCCGTTTCGGTAGCCACTATATATCTTAAAGCATTATTACTTTTTGTAAACTTAAGCATAGCAGTTGTCGATCCAATAAAATCAGCAAGCTCTAATATAGCAGCATCACATTCCGGATGTGCTATCAAAAGAGCATCCGGATTCATAATCTTCATTTCAACTATCTTTTCTTTAGATAAAATATTATGAACTTCGCACACACCATCCCACAACAGCATGTTTCGGCCTGTAATTTTATTAATATAAGCACCTAGATTTTTATCAGGAGCAAAAATTATATTTTCTTTTTCTGGAAGCGATTGAACTATTTGCACAGCATTTCCCGAAGTGCAAATAATATCCGACATTGTTTTGATATCAGCAGAGCAATTAATATAAGAAATAACGGTATGATTGGGATGTAACTCCAAAAAAGACTTAAATCGATCAGGAGGGCACGAATCAGCCAGCGAGCAGCCTGCATCCAGGTCGGGAAGCAACACCTTTTTGTGAGGATTTAAAATCTTTGCGGTCTCGGCCATAAAATGAACACCGGCAAAAACTATGATATCAGCATCCGTTTTTGCAGCATTCTGAGCTAAGCCCAAACTATCTCCAATAAAATCCGCAATATCCTGTATTTCGTCAACCTGATAATAATGAGCTAATATGACTGCATTTTTTTCTTCCTTTATTTTTTTTATCTTTGCAATCAAATTCTGATTATTGTTAATATCATTAATCATATTATTATTATTTCTTTTTAATTAATTAAAATCTATTTAATATATATAGTGTGTTAATAGTGTTAATAAGTGGTTCGATAATGTTTTTACATTTATTTACTAACAAGTTTTACAAAAGTTATGCTCATATAATTAAATTAAAAACAGAAAATTAAAAAGTTATCAACAGACTGTTAATACTGGAAAAAACTGTTATCAACCATTCATAATTTTTGTGCAAAACATGTTAAAAAGTAAATGTAACTATTCTTAAAACCTATTTTTTTATCAAATTGTTTATAACTCCTAAAAGTTATCACCAACCAAAGTGCAAAAGTAGGCATTTATTAACAAATGGATTGTTGTAAAAATAAAATAATGATAAGTAAGCTTTTAAAATTTTATTAAAATAAAAAAAACTTAATAGTACATTAATACTAAAGCATGTCAAAAATTATGAGTATTTTTGTAAACTAAAAAGATATTAACAATGCTCGACAAGACGAAAATAATTGCTATAGGAAGTGATCACGGAGGCTATGAATTAAAGGAGTTTTTGATGACTAAGATGACGGAAGCAGGCTATAATCTAAAAGATTATGGTTGCTCTTCAACTGAAAGTGTAGATTATCCTGACATTATACACCCCCTTGCCGAAGCTATTAATAATAAAGAATACGAAAAAGGAATAATAATTTGCGGAAGTGGTCAGGGAGCCCAAATGACAGCCAATAAGCACAAGTTTGTACGAGCTGCTTTATGCTGGGATTTGGAACAAACTGAATTAACACGACGACATAATGACGCAAATGTATTATCTTTGCCGGGTAGATTTATAGATTTTAAATTGGCATTCGAAATAGTAGAGTTATTTTTAAATACAGATTTTGAAGGAGGTAGACATTCAATAAGAGTTGACAAAATTTCTAATTACTAAATTATGATTTCAGAACAAAACAAAAAGTTTTTAATAGATTCAGAAAAAAAATCTTTCGATTTAGAACATAGAAGGATCGTAAATTTTAATATTGCTAAGTATGATGTAGCCGTTATTAACGGGAAAAAGCAATATAAGAACCTCGATTTAGCTAAAAAACGCGCAGCTCACATAAAACATAGAGTTGTTAACGATTTAGATAAATATTTAGTAGAGTTCGAATTTAATTTTACTAAAAGAGGCGGAAAAGTAATCTGGGCTCAGGATACAAAAGAAGCCATGACGGAGATAATTGCTATACTTAGAAAGTATGATGTAAAAGATCTCGTAAAGTCAAAGTCGATGATTACCGAAGAAATAGAATTTAATCATGTAGCCAAAGAAAATAATATAAATTCTCTGGAAACCGACTTAGGCGAATACATTGTGCAGTTGGCCGACGACAGACCTTATCATATCATAACTCCTGTAATGCATAAATCTAAGGAAGATATTGCTGAGTTATTCAACCAGAAGTTTGGTACTAAAAAAGATTCAACTCCAACTGAGATTGCAAACTTTGTTAGACATCTTTTAAGAGAAAAGTTTGTGAATGCAGATGCAGGTGTAACAGGTGGTAATTTCTTAATAGCTGATATTGGAGCTGTTTTAGTAACCGAAAACGAAGGAAACGGAGTGATGAGCGTAGCATTCCCCAAAGTACATATAGCGATAGTGGGCATCGAAAAGCTAATACCATCAATCATGGATTTAGACTTATTCCTGCCTTTGTTAGCTACACATGGCACCGGTCAAAACATTACAGCTTACAACAGTATTTTATCAGGCCCTCGTCAGGATAAAGAAGTTGATGGCCCGACCGATATGTATGTGGTACTTTTAGACAACAGAAGATCTGATATATTAGCACTTAAAGAACAAAGACGCGTATTAAGTTGCATCCGCTGCGGCGCTTGTTTAAATGGCTGCCCTATATATAAGAATGTAGGCGGTCACACTTACGAAACTACCTACAGCGGACCTATTGGAGCTGTTATTTCACCACATTTATTAGGAGTTCAAGAATTTAAACACTTAAGTTTTGCCTCTTCCTTATGTGGCAAATGCACCGAAGTATGCCCTGTAAATATTCCTTTACATGAATTGCTGTTAGAAAACAGAAATTTTGCTGTAAAGCATGTAAAACCACTCTTCTTTGAGAAAGCAACGATGTATGGCTGGAAAAAAGTGATGCTTAACCGCTGGATGATGGACACCGGAAGCGCAAGTTTAAAAAACAAAGCTTTAAGAGTTGTATTCAGCAAGCTATGGGGTTCACGAAGAGCTTTACCAATAGTAAGCACCAAGAACTTTCATCAAATGTGGAAAGAACGCAAAGGAGCTCAATAAAGCAATTTGGCGATTTGGCGATTTTGTGATTTATTCCACTCAGATATCTCATTTATGAATAAAAACTACGTCATTGCGAGGAGGCACGACGAAGCAATCTATTGTTTTTATGATAATTGAGATTGCTTCACTTCGTTACTAATGACAGAATATCGCAAAGTATATATAATGTGCTATTTGCGTTTTCTAATATATCCGCTAAGCGGTTTGGAACCGCTAAGCGGGATAGCTACCACTTAGCGGTTCTAAACCGCTTAGTGGTTATATTCTGTCATACTACTTGGTGGGCTGTAAGTCTTGGGGCTCGCAATGACGACATGATACTTTTTAAACCTAATAGGATTTTTTAATTCCTATCAGGTTTTTTTCTTTCCTGTCAGGTCTGAATCTGAAAAAGGCTATTAAACCTGACAGGAGAGAAAATACCTGTCAGAAGTATCTAATGATTTAATGAATTCATTCATAATTCATAATTCATAATTCATAATTCTTTTCAGTTATTCAGTAGAAAAAAGCGTGTAGTGCACAAAGCATATTTCTTAAAAAACTGACATAAGTATTGCGAATCGCAGAAATGCAATCTATCTGCTATTTGGGTAAGTGTAAAATTACGGGTTAGAAGCATTTCTTTTATCATTCTTAATCTTTCAATATTAATAAATTTTATAATGTTAGTCTTTGTAGTTTTCTTAAATATAGTGGAAAGATAATTTTTACTATATCCTAATTTTTCAGCCAGACGATCCGAAAAAATAAGGGTTGAAGTTTCATTCTCTTCGTATAACATTTCATAAATTTCATGCTTTATATCTTCAGTTATAATTAAATCATTCCCTATATAAATTTCAAGTCCTATCGAAAGCAATTTAGTATTTAACAGTAGCAATTGTTCTTCATTCAAGTCATTACATAGGGTAATTTCGCCAACTACAACTTCTATAAATTCAAATTTGAGCAAATTAAGGATTTCAATCACCATTAAAATGCATCTCTGGCATTGCATGTTTTTTATATGTATTATCATTTTCTTTGGTTTTGGTTTTTAAGTTTGTAATATTCATCATTATTTTCATTTCAATAAGCAATACAAAAGTAAAGCTTATTTATGATCTTATTTGAATAATTATTACAATAAATACAAAATAGTTAAAATTCACACTTTTTAGTAAAAAACACACAACTATAAGTATTGATTTTGGACTTACTTTTGTATTCTGATTTTATACACAAGCAAAATGGAAATTTTAAACATACATAGCATCTCAACCAAAAAGTATTCTTATGAATATTTAGTGGAAGATATTTTGCATGTATGCGATATTAATTATAAGATTTCTCAATTCAATTTATTGATAAAAAGCTTTAATATCTATATAAAACATTGTATAAACGATACGTTAGCTATGGCAATAAGATGCTTAAAGCCGCTACCCGCACACCTGTTTTTAAAAACTTTAGTACTAAGGGCAGCGTCTTTAGTACTAAAGGCAGCGCCCTTAACACTAAAGGTTGAAGATTTAGTACTAAAGGCAGCGCCCTTAACACTAAAGGTTGAAAATTTAGTATTAAAGGCAGCGCCCTTAGCACTAAAGATTGAAAATTTAGTATTAAAGGCAGCACCCTTAACACTAAAGATTGAGTTTTTAGTACTAAAGGAGGAGCCCTTAACACTACGGGAGGCAAAAATGACATCACATAACAGATCAACAAAATCTAAATATGCTACCTTAATATTATAATAGCAATTTATTAAATCATTGATTATTGAAATAATGCACAAAATCAAAATACAAATAAAATCAAAAAACAATTTACATTTTAATTAAATAAATATAAAAATGACATCAAAAAAAATTTTAAACAAAGAAATGGAAGTAATAGCAGGTATATCTGGTACCCCTATTGGAACTCAGCTTAAAACTGCAGATGGAATATGCGATGCAATTATAGCTAATCCTACCATAGCTACAGTTTCACCAACGCCACTTAGCATAAAAACTAAGATAGCAGATGTATATATATTAGAAAAACAAAAAAATGATTTTTTGAAAAAAGCTAACAGTATATATGAGCAAATTATTGCAGAAACACGAGAAATAAGGATGACTATTAACAGTCAGTGGTGTTCTCAGGTACAGGCAACACCCGGCATAACTGCCGCTGATGTATTGCTTATTGGTATGAAAATTAAGGGAGAAGGAGCAGGAGGTGTGCAGGCAAAAGTTATCAATAAAGCTACAGAGAGCAATCCTCTTATCAGTAAAATTGATTCGAATCTGCACATGAAACATAAGATTCATGTTATCAACAGTGCTAAAGGGAATAAAGGGATACCACCCGATGCCAGTGCTTGTATTGTGTATATGCAGATTGGCGGCACTATACTACCTACTGATATTGATAAAATGACCTATGTAGGCAAAATTTCAAACGGTAGCATTACCAGAGATTTTAAACCGGAAGATGTAGGTAAAATAGTATATTACATTGCTGTTTATATCGACCTTAAAAC
>JBAXLO010000249.1:0-6106 GCA_037134755.1 Bacteroidota bacterium
TATAATAATGGTTTTAGATAGGCACGACCAACTATTTTGTCTATTACGCCTAAAAATAATAAAAAAGACCTTTCTCATTTTATTGATGAAGGTCTATTTTATTATTTCATCGTCGAAATCTCTTCCAACACTGCTTAAATCATTTCAAAATCCATCTAAGATTCAATTTAATAACATTTTATATCTATCCCTTTAATTTCTTCCTGTTCTTTATCAATAATTGTAAACAGAAAACCCGACTTAAACATTAAAATTAATGCTTAAATCAGGTTTCTTATGACTTGATTTGTTCTCGGATTCTCTAAAATCGGATTATTTCTTTGTCAAAGCTTTTACAGGTTCCAATCCATAATAGTTACCACCTTCAATAGCTTTTAAAACTGCTCCACCACCTGTAAACATATAATATTTAGGATCATCAATAGCTACCATATATATTCCCGGTAGCAATGTTTTTAGTTCTTGAAGCGTATCACCACCTCCATATAACTTAGATGCATTTTTATTACTGTCAATAAGTTTATCCATAGCAATAGTACCTTCATTGAAGTATGGCGTATATCCCATTACTGCATTAATAAAGATTGTGTTTGCTTTCATAAATACATCTTTAACCTCTGGAACTTCAAATGACTTAGCCGCAACATCTAAAACGAAGTTTAATTTAGTTCCCGGTTTCAAATCTTTTATATAATGAACACGGGTTTTACCTTCAAAACTACCTTCTATTACATCTGATTCAATTATATATGGTAATTCTATTAACTTACCCGGAAATTGCTTAGAATATTCTACAAATTTTGTTGCATGTTCCAGATCGTCAGCTTCAATACCCGATATTTGAATGCCATATTTAGCACATAAGTACGCATTATATATTACGCCCCCCAACACAAGATAATCAGAAGTCTTAATAAGAGCATTCAAAGAATCTATTTTAGTATCGAACTTAGAACCGGCAACTATGGATAGGAGAGGAGTCTTTGGTGTAAATATCCTATCTAGATTTTCCAACTCTTTTTGCATTAAGAAACCCGCATAAGAAGGTAAGTATTTAGTGATAGCAACTGTGGAAGCGTGCGCTTGCCATGAGCCGAAAGCATCATTAACATATACATCCGCAAAACTTGCTAATTGACTGGCAAATTTATCTGCACCTTCGCCTTTAGCTTCTTCGCCGGTAAACCAACGTGTATTTGGTAAGTAGATTGCATCTACTTTGCCTGCCTTTAGTTCTTCGATGCTTTGTTTTAATGAATCACCTACTTCTGCATATCCTTTGTTTTCGAATTGTTGAAATTCCGGAGTGCCGAATTTAATATTAAGTTTCTTTTCAATATATTCAACGATAGGTTTTACCGAACTGTTAGCATCTATTTTAATTTCGCCTGTCTTTTTATCTTTCGGTCTGCCAACATGCGTCATTAAGATGATCTTCCCACCTTTAGCAACAATATGAAACAATGTTCCTATTGTCATATCAATTCTATAAGGATCAACAATGATTCCTTTTTTAACAACATTGTGATCTACGCGTACAAGAACGATCTTATTTTTAAGGTCAGCATCTTGTAATAGAGGTATATTAAGTAAATTTGACATAGTATTTATTTTTTGTTAGATTGTTCACAAAAGTACGAATAATAATAATACCTTTTATCCTTTATCTAAATATTTTTATTAATTAAATGTTAAGATTTCAATTATGGTCTGAAATCCTGTTTATTTCTTCTTATTTATAAAAACGAATTCCTCATCAAATATGTCAAGTAAAATTTCGCTATCATTGCTTACTTTACCTGATAATAATTGCTTTGACAACTCATTGACAACCTTTTTTTGTATTATTCTTTTCAAAGGTCTTGCTCCATATTGCGGATCATATCCTAATTGAGCCAGGTGATTTATTGCATAATCTGTAGCTTCAATTTTGATATTGTTTTTCTCCAGCATTACTTTAAGATTATTTATCTGCAGAACCACAATTTGTTTTATCTCAGCTAAAGTTAATGGTTTAAACATGATAATTTCATCTATTCTATTCAAAAACTCCGGTCTGATAGTTTTTCTCAACAGATCAAATATCTCTGATTTTATATCTTCAAGTTCTTTTTCTTTCAGCACCAAGTCCATTTCATTTATTCTTTCCTGAATTATATGTGAGCCAAGGTTTGAAGTCATTATGATGATAGTATTTTTAAAATCAGCTGTCCGTCCTTTATTATCGGTAAGTCTTCCTTCGTCTAAAACCTGTAAAAGAATATTGAAAACATCAGGATGTGCTTTTTCAATTTCGTCCAAAAGTACTACGGAGTATGGCTTTCTTCTTACGGCTTCGGTTAATTGTCCACTTTCCTCATAACCAACATATCCTGGAGGCGCTCCAATCAATCTGGACACCGTGTGTCTTTCCTGATATTCCGACATATCTATTCTTACCAAAGCATTTTCATCATTGAAAAGGAATTCAGCTAATGCTTTAGCTAATTCAGTTTTCCCAACACCCGTTGTACCTAGAAATATAAAAGAGCCAATTGGTCTTTTGGTGTCTTGCAATCCTGCGCGACTTCTTCTTATCGCATCTGAAATGGCTTCAATTGCTTCTTCTTGACCTACAACTCGTTTGTGGAGCTCTTCTTCCAGATTTAATAGCTTTTCTTTCTCACTTTGAAGCATCCTACTTACCGGTATCCCCGTCCATCTCGATACGATGTCTGCAATTTCTTCGCTGCCAACCTCTTCATTTATCATTGCCGACTCCACTTGTAGTTCGCTGAGCTTCGATTTTAAATCTACCACATCTTTTTCAGCATCTTTAATCCTCCCATACCTTATTTCTGCCACTTTACCATAGTCGCCGCTGCGTTCAGCTTGTTCGGCATCAAACTTATAACTTTCTATATCGTTAATTCTTTGTTGTATCTTCTCGACTATTTCTTTTTCAGCTTGCCATTTCGATTTCAGCGTATTGCGTTCATCACTAAGGTTAGCAATTGTCTCATTTAGATGCGATAATTTCTCTTTATCGTTCTCTCTTTTAATTGCTTCCCGCTCAATTTCCAACTGACGAATCCGTCTTTCAATCTCATCTAGCTCCTCGGGTACTGAATTGATCTCCATTCTTAATTTTGAGGCAGCTTCATCAATTAAATCGATAGCTTTATCAGGTAGAAACCGATCAGTTATATATCTTTGCGAAAGCTCTACAGCTGCTATAATAGCTTCGTCCTTAATACGTACCTTATGATGTACTTCATAGCGCTCTTTTAAACCTCTTAAAATAGAAATTGCATCTAAAGTGTCAGGTTCTTCAACCATAACCACCTGAAAACGTCTTTCTAAAGCCTTATCTTTTTCAAAATATTTCTGATATTCCTTTAAAGTGGTTGCACCTATTGCTCTAAGTTCGCCTCTTGATAATGCAGGTTTCAAAATGTTAGCTGCATCCATAGCTCCTTCGCTTGCACCGGCGCCAACTAATGTATGTATCTCATCTATAAACAAAATTACATCCCCTTCAGAGGAAATAACTTCCTTAACTACACTTTTTAACCGCTCCTCGAACTCTCCTTTAAACTTTGCACCTGCTATAAGTGAACCCATGTCTAATGAATATAACTGCTTTGTTTTTAGATTCTCAGGAACGTCTCCATTCACTATTCGATGTGCCAATCCTTCGGCGATAGCTGTCTTTCCAACGCCGGGTTCGCCTATTAATATTGGGTTATTTTTAGTTCTTCGTGATAATATTTGCAACACACGTCTAATTTCTTCATCTCTACCAATAACAGGATCTAATTTTCCCGAACGAGCCAAATCATTAAGATTGCGTGCATACTTATTTAGTGCATTATAAGTATCTTCTGCGGTCTGACTATTAACTTTCGATCCCTTTCTTAACTCTTTTATTACAGCTTTTAATTCTTTTTCAGTAACTCCGTTATCTTTTAAAAGCTTTGAGGCAGTATCATATACACTTAATATTCCTAAAAGCAGATGCTCTACAGATACAAACTCATCACCAAACTCTTTTAGATAATTATTTGCATTTAAAAGAGCCTTATTTGCATCTGAAGTCAGGTAAGGATTGCCTCCATTAACCTTTGGGTAGGAGAGGAGTATGCTATCTAAAGTTTGATTAATAACATTTAAATTCAGATTTAGCTTCTTTAAAATAAAAGGAACCACATTTTCGTCCGTACTCAGCATACCTTTTAAAATATGAGTAGTCTCGATTGCTTGATGTTGGTAATCTGCAGCTATTTGAGTAGCCTTTTCGATTGCTTCCTGCGACTTTATTGTAAAATTATTAAAATTCATTTTTCTTTATTTAATAATACACTATCAAACTTACAGCCATTAGGTATTATTTGGATGATTCCTGTCATTTTGTCAATAAAAACCTCTTTTTAATGACAAAATGTCAGCATTAAGACCATAAAAATACCACTTTTGCCGGTATAATTCCATAAAAAGAACTTAATACTAATTATTCAAATCACATATTTTCTTTTTATTTCCTGACAGGTTTTTCATCCTGTCAGGAATAATAATCTAATGATGAATATATCTGACAAAAAATAGAAAACTGTAAGAAGTTTACCTGCGAAATTTCAAAAAAATACCTAACTCCACTTTCATAGAATTAGGCACAAACATTTTAATAAAAACTTAATCACATTTATTATGACAGAAAAATGTGATTTAATTCCAAAATTTCTTTATTCCGTTGGTGGAACCGGTGTTACTGGTGTAATAACTGCTGGTTCTTTCTCTGGATACAATAAAAACATGTGATACATTGCCCAATTATCCGAAAAAAGTATTTTCGAACACTCGCTAATTTGTACCATGAACGCCCAAACAGCATTGTATTTCATAATTCTATCCTGAGTATTGGGAATTCTTTTTTTCTTTTCCGAAAACAACAATTTATTCTCAGCTTTTATATTTTCACTTACAGTTGCAATATTTGCAATACTGGCCACTGTCATTCCTTTTGCAATAAGCAAAGGTTTATTTATAGGATCATTAGCCATATCATGCGCCTGATCCAAAATTATTGGAAACTTAGTATGAATACTACTATACTCTTCATATTCAGGAAGTCCAAATCTGTTAATCATAGTAGGATTATTTGGAAAAGCCATACGAGCGATAATGATAAGATCCATAAATACTGATTTCCCATCAGCCATAAATTTCTCCATCTGAGCCGAATCATCTGAAATTTCCTCTACCAGCACTCTGTCATGCGGCACGTCAGTTGCATCATCAATAGTTGTTTTAAATTTAAGGGCAAATGCCGCATCAATTGAAGGATATTTTGCTGTAAAAACAGGAAGATTTTCCATTAGATTGTCGTACATTCCCTGTCCCTGCTCCAACATTGTACTATCTGCCTTCGTGTAATCTCTTAATAATTCCTTTGGTCTTGTCATTTCAATTATTTTTATTTTGTTTACATACTAAATATTCGGTAAAGGTACTCATTAAATTCAATTATTACAACTTCCAAATTATTCTTCAAAAAATATAATCAGATATTTACGACAATTTATTCAATTTTTTCGTATTGATTTTTATTAATAAAAAAGTCTTTTATTTCACAACAGCACTCTAACCCGACTGTTGTCTATATTATTTATAATCACATATTTATTTATATGTTGATAAAATGAGCTTTTTCGACTCAAATATCAATAAATATAATTTTCATAAAAGATGTTAAAACAATAAAAAAGTTCTTTATTTGGATAATAATTTCGATTTTTAAGATTTTTTTCTTGATTTTTATAATTATAATAAGATAAGTTTCACTTATTGGTTTTATAATTATGAAGAAAAAATGGCTTCATTAAATCACTTATAAAGCATTTTCTTAAAAAATAGGACAAATAGTTCGCCTGAGCTTTTATTTTGCCATTTTGCTTCTTATTTAGTGTTTTTTCTATTTTTGTTAATGAAAAATAATTTTAGTTAGAAATATAGGGAATTTTACTTATATTGATAAGAAATCTATTAAAACACTCAATATTTTTCAATTTAGGCTTGTCAGAATAGATTTCTTCATTGTCAGAATAGATTTCTTCATTGTCAGAATAGA
>JBAXLO010000250.1:0-5995 GCA_037134755.1 Bacteroidota bacterium
CAAAAGCTTTTTGATGCCTTCGCTCCGCCAGCCGATATGACCCAAAAGCTTTTTGATGCCTTCGCTCCGCCAGCCGATATGACCCAAAAGCTTTTTGGTGCCTTCGCTCCGCCAGCCGATATGACAAATCAATATTTTAATAAAATAAACAATTAACAATGAGTAATAAAACAATTTATTTAATTAATAAGAAAAAATTTAACAAACGAAAGAAGAGTGATTTTAATTTCTAGCAGTGGCTATCTTTAATTGGTTAGACAAGATTATAAAATGGGATTGTTCATAACTATTGCCTTTTCAATGTTTTTAATCAAGAATTAATAAAAGCTAATAGGTTTTTTAAACCTATTGGCTTTAAATTTTTTCATAATAGCTTAACACTACCCTTTATTTAAAAGTAAAATGGATTTTGTTTGATGTCCTTTATGAAGAAGATGAACTTTTTTATGAATTTGCCTATTGGCAATAATTTGTTCAGCTGTTAAAAGATCTTTCAGTGTAGTGTAAAGCAAAAGAATTTAATATTGTCCTGAAATTAACATGGCTTTTGTTCATATACATTCCAATGATAATTATTTTTCTATTTTCATTCTACTTTATTATAAATATTAGCTTATGAATCTTCTTTTTTGCTTTCTTCTTTAGCTTTAATAATTACAATTTCGGGTATAAGTACCGGAACTATTGATTCGATAGGTTTAAAAAAGATAGAATTCGTACGCATTTTATCAGTTACAACTATATGTTTTTTATCAAGAGCATTCAAAAAATAAATCAATAAACTTATTATTAATACCATCTTTAACAAACCAAAAATAGCTCCTGCAAGCTTATTAAAGAAGCCCATAGCAACCATATCTAAGGTTTTGCTTAAAAGATTTCCTAAAATATAAACCGTTATCACAACTACCAAAAAAGTAATGATAAACGCCAATACGTTGGAGTTGCCATGCAAACCTATGAGGTTGCCAATATATTTCGAGAAGTGAAAACAAGCATAAATGCCTAAAATAATCGCTACCAAGCTGGCAACTTCAACTGCAAGCCCCTTTGTAAAACCTTTGTAGGTAAACCATATTAATGGTATCGCCAAAATTATATCAACTATATACATAATTATTTTCCTTTTAAACGCCTAGTTAATTCTGTTGCATATACAAAATCGTTAATCTCTTTATTATCTGTATGTAGAATATCTGTTTTATCGCCTTGCCACCAAAGATGTCCTTTATAAATAAAAGCAATTTTGTCGCCAATTTCTATTACGGAATTCATGTCGTGCGTATTTACAACTGTAGTAATTTGATATTCCTGAGTAATTTCGCTAATCAGATTATCTATCAATATTGATGTAGTAGGATCTAAACCGGAATTGGGTTCATCACAAAAAAGATACTTAGGATTTAACGAAATGGCACGTGCAATAGCTACCCTTTTCTTCATTCCTCCACTTATTTCGGAAGGATATAATTTGTTTACATTCTCCAGATTAACTCTCTTGAGACAGAAATTAGCTCTTTCTCTTTTTTCTTCGAGCGTTTGCTTGGTAAACATCGACAAAGGAAACATAACATTCTCTTCAACATTCAATGAATCGAATAACGCTCCTCCCTGAAACAGCATGCCAATTTCCTTGCGTATCTCTTTTTTTTCTTCATAAGATATTTCCGAAAACACTCTGTCGTTAAATAAAACTTTACCGCTATCAATTGGAAACAAGCCAACCAAACATTTCATTAAAACGGTTTTACCTGATCCACTTTGGCCGATTATAAGATTGGTTTTGCCTTGCTCAAATACAAATGAAATATCTTTGAGCACCTGCTTGCCATTAAATTCTTTTATTATGTGAACTGCTTCTATCATGCAAGTAATAATTGTGTTAATATCAAATTAAACAATAAAATCATAATACTGCTATTGACAACAGCCTTTGTACTCGATCGTCCTACTTCTAATGCTCCACCATTAGTATAATATCCAAAATATCCTGAAATTGAAGTTATCAGAAAAGCAAAAACAACAGTTTTGATTAAAGCATAAACAATATCATAACTTTTAAAAAGATATTGTATCCCCAAAACATAAGTGCTGGAAGTTAACATTCCCGTTAAGACTCCCGAAAGCCAGCCACCAAATAAAGCCAGCATCATGCTTATAATTATAAGAATAGGATTAAAAATCATAGATGCAATTATCTTTGGAAGTATAAGATAGCTGGGTGGGTTAATCCCCATTATCTCCAAAGCATCAATCTGATCAGTTACCCTCATTGTGCCTATCTCTGAAGCAATCTGCGACCCAACTTTGCCGGCAAGAATAAGACTAACAATAGTCGGCGAAAATTCTAATATTACTGATTTACGTGTGGCAAATCCAATAGTATATAAAGGAATTAGAGGATTGTCGATGTTAAAAGCCATCTGAATTGTAAGAACAGCTCCTATAAAAATAGATATTATGGCAACAATCCCTAAAGACCCAAGCCCTAAACTTTCTATTTCTACAATTATTTGTTTTAGATAAATGCGTTTATTCTCCGGTTTCTTAAAAACCAAATGCATCAACATCAAATATCTGCCTAAAGATGAAAGTATTTTCATTAGTTATTATTAGATTTTTGTAAGCTCAAATTTAATTTTACAAAGTTGAGAATTTTTTATGGAAAAACAACCATAATATCTACTTTTTATTTAATTTTGTACGCAACTATTAAATTTATAATGAGAAACAACAAAAGAATATTATTTCCCTCTGCAATATTATTATTTATAATATTATTAACGACTTCATGCCATACATACCGCCACAGGAAGCACAAATGCAACGACTGCCCAACCTTCAGCTTACATGAACAAAGACAAATCAAAAGAGCATAAAGATATACTTGCTAACTATTTTCCTTTGGAAGTAGTGGATGAAATGTATGATCTTGTTGTTTCATTAAAAATACATTTAAAAGTTAGTAAATCGCGCAAGACTAAGCTTGGCGACTATTGTCCGCCTGTCCGAACGGGCATCCATCGTATTACTATTAATTATAATCTTAATAAATACGAGTTCCTTATTACATTTATTCACGAAGTTGCACATCTTAAAGTATGGAATAAATATGCCGGTAAAGTTCTTCCTCATGGTAATGAATGGAAAAATGAATACTTGCGTTTAATGGTTCCCTACATACAAAGAAATATTTTTACAGATGAAATTAAGCAAGCATTGGTTGCGTATTTTAAAAATCCGGGTGCTTCTAAGTATTCTGATAATAATCTGGTTCAAGCTTTGAGAGTTCATGACGATAATCCTCATAATTTAGTTTCACTTGAGAAGTTACCTATAAATACTAAGTTTATTTTACCTGATGGAAGAACTTTTATTAAAGGAGAACTCAGGCGTAAGTGTTATAAATGTCAAAGTTTGCAGAACAAACGATTTTATATCTTTCAGCCATTAGCCAAAGTAAATATACTTGATTAATAAAATAAAAAAAGGGAATGTTTTAACAGACATTCCCTTTTTCTTTTGAGTTATAAGATTAACTTACTTGTTTAATCGCCCATTGTAATGATTCTTCAAGCATTTCCTGAGGAGGTTCGGCAATATATCCGTTCTCAACCAATTGATTAGTTAAGCCTCTTGAATATTCAATATCCTTCTGAGCTTGAGCATAGGCTTGTTCCTTTGTAATAATTACTCTTGCAACTCCATCTTCAATAGCTTGCATAGCTACATCAGCAGCTTCTTGTGGAAAAACTCCCACCTCATCCATTGTAGGAACTATGTTTTCTATATTTATTCCACGTCTTTCAGCGTAGTCAGCTAAAGAATGAGCAGCGGCAATAGCCATTTTATCGGTTATCTTGCGAGCTCTAACCATTAAAGCACCTTTAAGAATACCAGGGAAACCTATAGAATTATTAACCTGATTAGGAAAATCTCCTCTTCCGGTTGCTACAATATATGCTCCTGCTTCTTTGGCTGCATAAGGATATATCTCCGGAACCGGATTAGCACAAGCAAATACGATAGATTTTGGAGCCATTAGCGAGATCCAGTTTGGTTTAATAGTGCAAGGGCCGGGAGTAGATAACGAAATAAGAACATCTGCATCTTTCATTGCTTCTTCCATAGTCTGAGCATTGTTTGCATTTGTTGTCAAACATAATTCCCATTTACGATAAAAACGTTTATCAGCTTCAATATCCTTCCTGTCTTTATGTAACGAACCTTGAGAATCGAACATAACAAGGTTGCCCGGTTTAGCACCATCAGCAATAATTAATCTGGCAATAGTAGTATTTGATGCTCCTGCACCAAATAATACTATTTTAGTGTCCTCAATGTTACGATTGGTAAGTTTTAATGCATTTATCAAACCTGCAAGCGTAACACAAGCAGTACCTTGAGCATCGTCATGCCACACAGGAATGTCACATTCTTCGCGAAGAACATCTAATACCTTAAAACAATTAGGTTGTGAGATGTCTTCAAGATTGATAGCACCAAAACTATGCTGAACCATCTTAACAAAATCAATTATCTTGTCAGGATTGTTTTTGCCTGTTTCATCTTTACTGTCGATGCAAAGAGCAACTCCATCCACACCTCCAAGATATTTCATAAGGAAAGCTTTTCCTTCCATAACTCCCAATCCACCGGAAGGTGTACAATCACCATCACCTAATACTCTTGTGGAATCGCTTACAACAGCAACTAAGTTACCACGGTTTGATAATTCATAAGAAGTATCATTATTATCTCTAATATCTGTTGAAACCTTTGATACTCCTGGTGTATACCACACATTGAACCAATTAAAACCTAAGACCGGAGCCTTTGGAACTGTTTGAATTTTGCCACCATAAAAGGTATGAGCTTTCTCCGACAAGTTCTTCAAGAAAAGAGTTTTTGCCTTTGCAATTTGCTCTGGAGTAAAGTTATCTGGGAAAACTTTATCCATATTCTCAAGTGTTATCTTTATTTTTTCCATTGTTATTTTAATTAGAATAATATGTGGTAAAATTACTCTTTTTTTAAATACACAAACATTTTTTTTTAATTCTTTTTAATATTGTTGGTATTTTTTTGGTAAGTTTGCAAAAATTTTTGAAATGACACATAATACAGACATAATAAAAGCCGATTTAAAAAAATATGGCATAACCGAGCCGAAAGAAATTTTTTATAATCTTTCGTATGATGAACTTTATAAACACGAAACACATCCTTCGTTAGAAGGTTTTGAAAAAGGCTTCGAAACAAACACAGGTGCCGTTACTGTTGATACAGGCATTTTTACAGGACGTTCTCCAAAAGACAAATATATTGTTGAGGAAGAAGAGTCAAAAGATAATGTTTGGTGGGCAAATCCTTTAAGGAAGTCTTCAGACAATAAACCTGTAACAGAAGAAGTATGGAAATATCTTTATAATATTTCTGTCGACCAACTAAATGGTAAACGAATTTATGTTCAGGATGGCTTTGCCGGAACAAATCCTGATACTCGTTTAAAGATAAGAGTAATTACTGAAGTTGCATGGATGGCTCACTTTGTGAAAAATATGTTCATCCGCCCAACAGAAGAAGAATTGAAAGATTTTACTCCTGATTTTGTAATGCTTAATGCATGCAGAACTTCTAATAGTAAGTGGCAGGAGTTTAACATGAACTCTGAAGTTTATACTGTTTTTAATATTAAAGAGCGCTTTGCGGTTGTTGGTGGTACTTGGTATGGTGGCGAAATAAAGAAAGGTTTCTTCTCGATGATGAATTATTTCTTACCTCTAAAAGGGATTGCTTCTATGCATTGCTCTGCTAATATGGGTAAAGAAGGTGATACTGCTGTCTTTTTTGGCTTATCAGGAACCGGTAAAACTACTTTATCTGCCGATCCAAAACGCCTGTTAATAGGTGATGACGAACATGGCTGGGACGATAACGGTGTGTTTAATTTTGAAGGTGGATGCTATGCAAAGACTATTAATTTAAGTAAAGA
>JBAXLO010000251.1:0-5969 GCA_037134755.1 Bacteroidota bacterium
TGTCGATCTTGCTCGTATGGCAGGCTTGTATCCTGCAGGTGCTTTGGTTGAAATTATGAACGAAGATGGCACTATGGCTCGTTTACCTGAGCTAATGGTTATTGCCGAACGCTTTAAGCTAAAGATAATTACTATTAAAGATCTTATTGCATACAGAATAAAGAACGAAACATTGATTAAGAAAGAGCAAACAGTAAATCTCCCAACTGAGTTTGGTGATTTCAAATTGGTTGCTTATACTTCAATAGCTGATAACGTTACTCATTTAGCTTTAGTTAAGGGAACTTGGGATAAAGATGAAAAAATAATTGTTCGTGTGCACTCTTCATGTGTAACAGGTGATATATTTGGCTCTTATAAATGCGATTGCGGTCCTCAATTACATCGTTCAATGGAAATGATCGACAAGGCAGGCAAAGGTATCGTTGTTTATATGAATCAAGAAGGCAGAGGAATTGGTTTATTAAACAAGTTAAAGGCATATCATCTTCAGGAAATGGGCAAAGATACTGTAGAAGCTAACGAAGAACTGGGTTTTAAACCGGATCAACGCGATTATGGTATAGGTGCACAAATATTAAGAGATCTTGGTGCTCATAAAATAAGACTTATCAGTAACAATCCTGTTAAAAAAGCCGGATTAATGGGTTATGGATTAGAAATAGTTGAAACTATTCCTTTAATCATAGAGCCAAACGAATTTAATATACGATATCTAAAAACAAAGCAGGAAAAGATGGGGCATTTGCTTCACATGTAAAGCTTGAAGAGTACTTTAAGTATTCTAATTCAATATATATTAAGATTTACTTAGCGTGATTTATTAATTTTTAGATATTAATAAATCACGCTAATTGTTTATATCGCTCTTTAGAGCACAAAACCAGTATAAAAAGCAAAACCGGATCTATCATATAGCATAAAACCAATGATAATATCCGGCTTCTTTCAAACAAATTTACAATGAAAAACGATTTATCGCTCAATTTGCATTTGCAATCTGAGCTCTTTTCTTATTCTTAACTTTAGTATTATAAATGAAATCAATGCTGTAATCAAAAATATTACTGTCAATGCCTTTATTTCCGGTAAAACATCTATAATATTGTTACCCATGAACGCTATTTTACGAAATCCGCTCAAAAAATGCGTTAAAGGTAGCACATTAGCTATATATTGTATTACAATCGGCATTTGACTAACCGGCCATGTGTAACCACTAACTATAAAACTTGGTGTTGCTATTATCATCAATACTTCCGTTGACATCAACATAGTAGGAAATATTAAACTTGCTAAAACACCCATAAACAAGAGCGAAAGTAAAAACAAAAGTGAGAAAAGCAACATTACCCAGAAGTTTCCTATCAGATCAATTTTAAATAATGGATACATAATATATAGCATCCCTAACCAAATTGCCAGCATTAAAATAATATAAGGTAGCGTTTTGCCTATCATTATTACCCATGTTGACTTTGAGAACTTGAATAATTGATGGAAAGTCCTTTTTTCAAACTCCTTTGCAAAGATTAATGCTATAACAAGCAGAAAAATTTGTTGTAAGATACCTCTTGTTATTCCAGGCCACAGAAAACGTAAGTAATTAGACTCCTTATTATAAAACCTATCAGTATTAACTCTGAAAGATTCAAACTGAGTCATTGCAATAGTAGTAGGCATCCCCTTCTTTTGCATGGTAGCAACCTCCATTCCAACATTAAGCGTCCCCAATGTCTTTGCAATACCTGTATTAATATAATTAGATGTTAAAATGTTAATAGAATTAATATCAACCTGTATCTGAGGATAACGTTTCTGTTGAATATCGCCTTCAAAGTGTTCGGGAATTGTTACAACACCTTCTACTTTCATTGTTCTTAGAGCTTCAAAAGCATCTTTATCATCCGGTGATACTCTAATTACCTTCAGATATTGATTATCATTCAGCGCATCCACAACACTTGCACTTAATATTGTCCTATCTTTATCAACAACTATAATAGGTAGTTTAGTAGGCTTTGCATTAATATAAACCAAGCCAATAATAATGCCGAAAACAAGTGGACCTCCGAACATTATCATCATTGCAATTGGCGTAGAGAAGAAATGTTTAAACTCTCTCTTGATTATTTGTAATAAAGAAGTCAACATATTATTTATCCTCCAAATAAGCATTCATATTTGCATAAAGATCATTCATATTCTGTGCATTTACTGGAATTAATTTAAGTTCATAAACAGTTTCCCCAGCCTTATAATCAGCATAACTAGATGTTTTATCAGCATAACTAGTCAATTGTTTTACACCAACCAATTTACATACTATAGTAAGCTTTTTATCAGGTACATTTACCTTGTACTCCTCCCCTTTTTTATACTTATTAATATCTTTTTCGCTTAATGTAAATCTAAAGTAAGATCCTTCAGTTTCATAACCAACTATCAGGTTGTAGCCTGGCAACAATAACTCACCTTCCTTCAATGCTACAGTCTCAATACTCATAGCTTTAGGAGCAAGTATATATTTTTCAGCATAAGCTGACAAAGCTTCTTTATAAGCTCCTTCTGCTCTTTTCATATCACCCATTGCCATTTGCACTTTCTCAGGTCGTATACCTGCATCAACATCATTTCTTTGCGCAGTAGTTGCATCAAGTTGTGCTTTTGCAGAAGTATATTTAGCATACATCTCATCATACTTCTGCTGTGAGATTAATGAGTCTTTAAACATGTTATTCAAACGATCATAAGACTTTTTAGCAAATTCATATTGCTCTTTATCAGATGAAAGCTTAGCATATATTTGACTACGTTCATACTTAGTAGCGCCATGTTGAGCCATTTCATATTGAGCTTTCGCAGATATAAATGCACCTTGAGCCTGTAGTAATTTAGCTTCAATATCAGGAATATCTATTATAGCCAATGTATCTCCGGCTTTAACAATATCAGATTCCTTAACCATAATTTTTACAATACGTCCAGCCACTTTAGGAGCAATTGAAATGCTTTCTCTCTTTACTTTTCCTTCTAGTTTACCTCTTAAATCAGCTTTATTGCCACATGATAACATTATTAAAGCTATAGTTATCACCATTATATTTTTTAAATTCTTTGCATTCATTATTATTATTATTTTAATTTATTAATCATTTATTTTGTCGATGCTTAAAGAAGCTGAAGCATCCATTAGTTTTAAAGTTGCAATCCTTTGATTATATATAGACTGAAGATATTCCAAACATGAATTCTGATAATCAGTTTCAGCAGCAAGACGCTCTGTAATACTCCCCAAACCCAATTCATACTGACGAATACTGATTTGAAGACCTTTAACAGCAGTATTTTTCTTTTCAAATGCTACATTTATAAGCTGATTAGTCTCCTCAAGATCATATTTAGACTTATCAAGATTCAATTGCAATAATGAATAAGCATCATCATAATTATTTTTAGCAATTTTCTCATCTAATTTACTCTTCTGCATCTCTCTATAGTTCTGAAGACCGTCAAAAACATTCCATTTCAAACCTACACCAACATACCAAAGAGGATCTAAAGCTGAAAGATCTTCTTTTCGTAATTCACGTTTGCCAAAAGCATATACATTAGGCATGTAAGAAGCTATATCTGATTTCATTTTATAATTATTTGCAGTCATAGCTTCCTTTAAAGCTTTTAATTCAGGACGACTATCAATAGCGTTTCCACTTGTAGAACTATAAACAACCAACTGTGGATGGATAGTCATTAGCGAATCTTTACTAACTGAACTCAACTGATAAAGTTTGGCAACCACTAGTTTCCTCTTTGAATTAACATCAATAACTTTAGCTTTTAATTCTTGTTTGGCTATTTCTATTTTACTAAGATCATAAGCAGAGATTAAACCATTTTTATACGCCTTTTCGGCAAATGCTGTTTCTTCATTTAATCTTTTAGAACTCTCATCCAACACAATTACAGATTGATCAAGCAGAGCTAAACGATCAAAGTTTTCCATTACATCTACAATAATATTAGAAGTCTCCTTTTCAATCATAAAAGTAGTTGCTTTTTCTTTATGTAAAGCTGCTTTACTTAACAAAGGAGCTTTAAGCCCTGTAAACAAAACCATTGTAGCAGTTAAATCGGATTTAAAGATATCCTTATTCTGTAAAACAATTGGATCGAGATGTGGAGATAATTTTAAAGTACCCAATCCCGGAAGTGTAACAGGTATTGTCATAGGTGGGATGGTCATTTTGATATCATCATTCAACAAGGTGTATGTTGAATTAAAAGTTAAATTAGGCAAATAAATTTCATTAGCTTTATATCTGTCGTAACGGGTCTTATCAGTTTCAGCTTCATAAGTTGAAATTGCATAACTTTTATTAACTGCTCGTCCAATTAGATATTTCCTTGTAATAGCATTACTGTAAACGTCTTGACTTTTAATGTCACTATAATATAATAATAGTAATACTATTAAAGTACAAGTCATTCGATTATTTTTCTTCATATACATTATTTATTCTTATAATAATTAAATTTTCGACTATTTTGTTTATTTGTTCTATTTTTGAGCAAAAAAAATTAGCGTTTTACAATACCATAGAACAGTACACGTAATATTTCCTTCACTTTCTTTTCAATATTTATTTCCTCGTTCGAGATAAGGAGAGGAATATCTATTCCTTTTATAGCAGTTTGAATAGCAAGAGATGTTAAATCAATATTTTCAAGAAAGAAAACGCCTGATTTAACACCTTTTTGTAATATATGTTTTATCATTTCAGCTTCCAACTTATCATACTTCTCTCTTACCTTCCTAACAAAGTCAAGATGAGTTATCAAATCATTATTTAATGCATCATAAAATACAACAACTTTTTTCAAAAGATTATATCTGGATGTAATAAAGTTTTCCAATTGCCCCATTGGATCTTTTGCTAACGATATACTATCTTTAAGTTCTTTAGTAATAATATTTGATTCGTATTCAATCACTGCTTTAAAGATATCTTCTTTGCTATTGAAATAATAATAAAGAGAACTCTTCCCTTTATTTATTACGAAAGCGATATCATCAAGAGTTGTTTTTTTATACCCATATTTACTGAAAATACTACGTGCTGCAGTTAGTATTTCATCGAAATTTTCATTCTTTTTCATAGTCTCAATATTATTTTTAGAACATTCTGTTAAAACGGTCCAAAATTACAAAAAGTATTTTACATAGAGATAAAACTTCTAAATAATTTTCATCAAGTATCATAAAATTTCATGTAAGTGATTATATATTTAAGATTTATATTAGAAAATAAAATTTAATGAACAGAAAATATCCTAAACTAAAAAAGAATTAAAACAACATAAGTGCTGAATTAAGTATATTTTTATAAATTTCAATTTCTTTCTATTTTTAGCAAAGTCGTTTTAATAATATCATAAAGCCGGACTTTACTTTATTTCTCTTAAAAAAGGGTCACTTTTCATTATCGAATGTAAACCTTTAGCCTTGGAACGCGTGCGTGTGAATGCTAAACGCGAGCGTATGAATGCTAAACGCGTGCATGCGGAGGTTGAACGCGTGCATGTAGAGGCTGAACGTGTGCGTGCGGAGGTCGAATGCTTGCGTGCGGAGGCTGAATGCTTGCGTGCGGAGGCTGAACGCGACGTTTCAAAAGCCTTCAAAGTGCATTTTAAAAGTGTTTAAGGAAATATTTATCTTTTTTAAAGCTTATAACTACATGTATTAATGACAATTAATTCACTTAATTCAACATTTGTCTTTTTTAGCAATATCAAGAGCTATTTAGACATAATAAAGGAGCATATTATTTAACAAATCAATAACAGTTTAAAAATAATAATAAAACTGCTTGTCAAATCATTTAATTTGTATCTTTACACTCTTTTTTAATTAATTAACTCACCTTACGCAATAATATCAATAAATTTTTACTTAAGCCGCAGAAGGT
>JBAXLO010000252.1:0-5965 GCA_037134755.1 Bacteroidota bacterium
AATCTAACGACAGAAGTTTTCAATCTAACGACAGAAGTTTTCAATCTAACGACAGGATAAAATCACCAAACAACTAAAACATTAGTATATCAAATCATTATATTACAATTAACGGATAAAACTAAGACTCCACTTATTGCAGCCCCCCATCCACAGTCTCGTGTCACATATCTAATTTTGAGATAATAGCCTTGTTTTATCTATAATATTAATAACATCTTTTATTGTTTTTACTTTATAAAATAAAATTGCTTTAAAACTCTTTAGAATGCTTATTGAGCTTTCTTAAAGATGAATTTTAAGAGGTGTTGATAATAAATGTAAAATTTATAAAACTTTCTGAGTTCGGTTTGCTTAAAATGACTAATTTTGCTCTTTTAAAAATTGAAATGGAAATAAAGATCGTAAATACTTCGAAACATCCTTTGCCTGCTTACGAAACAATAGCTTCAGCAGGCATGGACTTAAGGGCTGAATTGACAGAAGCAATCCTGTTGAAGCCATTGGAAAGAACATTGATACCAACCGGATTGTTTATTGAACTGCCTGTTGGATACGAAGCACAGATAAGACCAAGAAGCGGAATGGCATTTAAACATGGTGTTACCGTATTAAATTCGCCGGGAACAATTGATGCTGATTATAGGGGCGAAATAAAAGTGATAGTCGTAAACATTTCGAACGATGAATATGTTATTAATGATGGCGAAAGAATAGCGCAAATGATTATAGCGCGACACGAAAAAGCTGAATGGATAAAAGTTACTGAACTTGCCGAAACCGAAAGAGGTGCAGGCGGATTTGGACATACTGGTAAACAATAATTAAACAAAACAATGAGAATAATAATACCTATGGCAGGAATGGGCAAAAGAATGCGCCCTCATACACTTACTATACCTAAACCCCTAATTCCGATAGCCGGAAAACCGATAGTGCAGAGATTAGCCGAAGATATTGTAAAAATAGCCGATACAAAAGTAGAGGAAATTGCATTTATAATAGGCGATTTTGGAAGCGAAGTAGAAGAACAACTGATTTCTATAGCCGAGAAACTAGGTGCTAAAGGAACAATTTATTATCAGAATGAACCTTTGGGAACCGCGCACGCAATACTTTGTGCTGCCGATTCGCTTAAAGGCAATGTAACTGTTGCTTTCGCAGATACTTTGTTTAAAGCCGACTTTAAATTAGACCAAACAAAAGATGGTATCATCTGGGTTCATGAAGTTGCCGATCCAAGTGCATTTGGTGTAGTAAAAACAGATGAAAATAACATCATTACTGCTTTTATTGAAAAGCCTAAAGATTTTGTTTCGAATAAAGCGATTATTGGTATCTATTATTTTAAAGATGGTGAGTATCTGAAAGAAGAACTTCAATATCTTATCGATAATAATATTATAAAAGGAACAGAATATCAGCTGACAGATGCATTGCAGAATATGATGCAAAAAGGGACTGCATTTACAGTAGGCACTGTTGACGAATGGATGGATTGTGGTAATAAAGATGCAACAGTTCATACCAACCACAGGATATTAGATTTGATAAACGAAGGTGAAGTTTTGGTATCAGACACTGCAGTTTTTAATAACTCAATAATTACTCCGCCATGTTATATTGGCGATAATGTAGAGATTACAAATTCTATCATCGGACCGCATGTTTCTATCGGCGAGAATACAAAAATTAATGATTCGATAATAACTGATACTATTATACAAACTAATTCGGTGATAAAGAATGCAAATATCGACCGTTCGATGATTGGTAACTATGTTGAATTTAAAGGTGATGTTAAGGAATTAAGTATTGGCGATTTCACAACTATAAATTATAATCTCTAATACAATATTATTCTGCTTTTTTAGTTATAAAGATTAAAATCCCGTTTAATTAATGGGATATTAAAAAAGAACTATTTAATATAACGAATGAATTCTACCAAAAAGTTATTATTTGTTTTACTGTTGAGTCTTTTAGTTTTCAATGCCTGTAAGACAACAAGCGTTGGTAATGATCCTAAAAAGAAGACATCACAGAAAACAAAGAACAAACCAAATCAGATGTCCAATATGAAAAGATTGGAGATTGATGGTCTTTTTATTGATGCCGAAAAAGAAAGATTGCTTGGTAACTTAACCGATGCTTTAAATATCTATTCAAAGATTATAAATAAAGAACCTGAAAATGCTGCTGCATATTATCAGATGTCGAGGATATATGAAATTCAAAAGAAGAACACAGAAGCCTTGACTAACGCACAAAAAGCTGCTGAGATTGATAAAAATAATATTTGGTATCAATTATTACTTGCTGATCTGTTTAAACTTAATAACAGGTTAAAAGAATCAACTAAAGTGATGGAAGGCATTGTTAATAGAAACCCCGAAAACATAGATTATTATTACGACTGGGCTAATGCTTATATAACAGAAGCTAACTTGGATGGTGCTATTAAAGTATATGATATTATAGAAAAGAAGATAGGTGTTTCCGAAGGCGTTTCGCTTCAAAAAGAAAAGATTTATTTAAATCAAAATAAGTTTAATAAAGCTGTTGATGAGATAGAAAAGCTATCAGCACAGTTTCCTGAAATGACAAAGTATAATGCAATGATTGCAGAATTATATATGTCGAAAAAAATGTATGATAAAGCACTTGTTAATTACAATAAGATACTAACAAAGAACCCTAATGAGCCATTTATACATATTTCTTTAGCAAGTTATTACAGAGAAGTTGGAGATAAAGCTAAATCTTATCAGGAATTAAAGTTAGGGTTTGCAAATCCAGCACTTGATATTGATACAAAGGTTCAGATTCTTTTATCTTATTATTCAATTACAGAAATATATGCTTCTTTAAAGAATCAAGCTTTTGAACTTTCGGAGATATTAATTAAGACTCACAAAAATGATGCTAAAGCTTATTCAATTTATGGAGATTTCCTTTACAGGGATAAGAAATACAAAGAAGCTAAAGATGTATTTAAAAAGGTAATAGAAATTGATAGCACAAAATATCCGGTATGGGAAACTTTATTGATTATTGAATCAGAGTTGGCAAACACTAAGGATCTCGCAGAAGAAAGTGCAAGAGCAATAGAGCTGTTTCCCGAACAACCATTAATCTATCTTTTCTCAGGAATCTCTAATTTTGAGTTAAACAAACTAGATGTTGCTATTAAATCATTATCTAAAGGTAGAGAATTTGTTGTGGATAACGACAAACTCTTAGTACAGTTTGATACTTATCTTGGTGATATCTATTATAAGAATAAGGAGTACTCCAAATCATTCGAAGCTTTTAAAAGGGTTTTAAAACTTGATTCGGATAATGTATATGTTATGAATAATTATAGTTATTATCTGTCGTTACAGAATCAAGATCTTGATGAAGCAGAGAGTTTGGGTAAGAAAATGAATATTATTGTTCCTAATAATTCTTCTTATCAAGATACTTATGGTTGGGTTTTATATAAATTAGGTAGATTTGATGATGCTAAAGTTTGGATAAATAAAGCAATTGAATCAGGGGGGAAAGCCAACGATGTTATCATGGAGCATTATGGTGATGTGCTTTATAAATTAGGTGATAAAGAGAATGCTTTGCAATATTGGATGAAAGCAAAAGAAGCGGGAAAAGGTTCAGAGTTTCTTGATAAAAAAGTTGCTGATAAAAAGCTATATGAATAAGCTGCATAAACTCTTTTATTGTCTTTTTATCCTTCCGGGGATTCTATTGCTTTCTTGCAAAACTACAACTAAGATTATTTCTCCACCGCCTCCTTCAGTACAAGTTAAGGAAGCTATCAGAGATTCTTTAAAAGAATACCATTCTACTTATGTTTTTGATAAGATGAAGCAAAACCAGTTTAAGTATGAATGGTTCTCAGCTAAGTTTTCAGCAGATTATATCGTAGATGGTAATAACACTTCCTTTTCGGGAAATATCCGCATGCAAAGAGATAGTGTTATCTGGATTTCTCTTTCGAAGATTGGATTGGAAGGAGCAAGAATTATGATTACTGAAGATTCTGTTAAGTTTATAAATAGATTGGATAAACTATATTTCATAAGTGATTTTAATTATATAAACAGGTTTATAAATAGTGCCGTTGATTTTGATATGTTGCAAGCTTTTATTGTTGGTAATGATGTTAAGTATTACGAAAACGATAAATTCAAAGTTAACATGGATAACAATCAGATAAAACTAAGTACTATTAACCGTCATAAGTTAAAGAAGTATGCCAGAAATCTAAACGATCATAATAAGATATTGGTCGAGAATATAACACTTGATCCTGTAACCTTTAAAATAAATGATGTTTCTGTAAAGGAAATAAAAGCTAACAATAGACTTAAAGCTACCTATAGTAATTACGAGAAGATACTGGAGCAGTTGTTCCCAACACTACTAGATGTGGCTATCAGTGCAGAAAAGGAGATAGGAATAAGGATAGAATACTCGAAGTTTAGTATTGACGAACCTCAAACTTTCCCTTTTAAAATACCAGATAGTTACGATAAGATAATTCCTAATTAAATTATTTGTATCTTTGGACACATCAAAACTAATAAATGAACAGAATAATAAATAGCTATAATACAAACAAATTAAGAATAATTTTCTTGATTGTTATCTTATTTTCTTTTATTATTCAAGCTCATGCTCAAAAGGACAGAAACAAACTTCAGGAGAATAAAAAGAAGATAGAACAAGAGATACAGTATAGTACTAAGCTACTTGAAGAAACTAAAAAAGAAAAGCAGACCTCTCTTAAAACGCTAACAATTCTTAAGAATAAAATAAATAAAAGAGAAGAACTCATTACAAATATCTCTGACGAAATTACAAATATCAATGGAGATATCCAGAATACATCCCAAAGTGTTGAGAAGCTAAGTGCAGAACTTGATGCACTTAAAAAAGAATATGCTAAGATGATTGTAGCATTTTATAAGAATCGTAATGCTTATTCAAGGACAATGTTTATTTTCTCATCTGAGAATTTTAATCAGGCTTATCAAAGAATTAAATTCTTTAAACAATATTCAACTTATCGCAAAACGCAGGTTAGTCTTATTATTCAGAAACAAAATCAACTTAATCAAAAGAAAAATGAACTGGAAGATCATAAGAAAGCACAAAGTAATTTGCTAAGAAGTGAGGAAACTGAGAAACAACAACTAACCAGGGAGCGGGAAGAAAAGAATAAAACGGTGCAGATATTGCAGAAAACAGAAAAGGAACTGCTGAAGACAATAAGGAAAAAGGAAGCTGAAGCTAAGAAGCTTCAAAAGGATATTGAACGTATTATTGCTGAAGAAATACGTAAAACTGAGGAAGCTCGTAAGAAAGCTGAAGAAGAAAGACGTAAGAAAGCTGAAGCTGCTGTGCTTAAAGAAAAAAAGAAGAAAAAAGAGATTATTAAAGAGATTACTAACGTAAAAGAAAAGATAAAGGAAAAAGAAAAAGAAGTGGTTGTTGTTGAGCCTAAACCTAGGAAGGTTTATGAGATATCGTCAACACCCGAAGAGGAAGTGATCTCCAATAACTTTGCAAGTAATAGAGGCCATTTACCTTGGCCAACAGAAAAAGGTATTATCTCAAGTTCTTTTGGGAGAAAAGCTCATCCCGAACTTAAGAATATAGTTACCGAAAACTATGGTATCGACATCCTTACTAATAGAGGTGCCAATGCGCGTGCTGTTTTCAATGGGATAGTTACTTCCGTAATCACCGGGCCTAATGGTTTAAAGGTTGTTATTATTCGTCATGGGGATTATCTGTCGGTTTATTCTAATCTTGATCAGGTGTTTGTTAAGAGGGGTGATAAAGTAACTACCAAACAAAAAATAGGTGTTATAGATACTCAAACAGACGATAATAAAACCGAACTTCAGTTCCAGATATGGAAAGGTACTACTAAATTGAATCCTGCTGATTGGATTTC
>JBAXLO010000253.1:0-5945 GCA_037134755.1 Bacteroidota bacterium
TTAAACCAAGCAGTAATTAATTATTCATTCAACACTAAAAAGAGCGTATAATGAAAACAAATATCTTAAAATTAGGAATCGTATTAATAATTGGAATCTTATTCAGTTATAATACACAAGCACAAGTAACTTTAAATTGCGAATCAGGAAATAGAGCTACTGATCAAGCTAATTGCTGGGGCTTTGGAGCAACATCATATTCTCAAACATTGGTTATAGATGGAGCATGGTCAACCAAGAGTAATTCTTTAACTAATATATCTCTTGGTGCTAGTTGGGTAAAAACACCATGGATGAAGATGGGCAATGGGAATATCACTTTTAAAACAAGATTAGATGGTGCCGGAAATGGAGTTAGTATGAAAAGAGTTGTTGTGTCTTACGTTAAATATAATGCAAGCAATTCACCTTACTATGAAAACGACCCTGTTAGGATTGACTCTCTCGAATTTACAAATTTCTCAAGCACTGCAATTCTAAGTGGTAGTATTACAATTCCAGCTATAATAGCTAATGACAATACTAATATTTATAAAATACTATTTAGTTGGATTGGAACAGGTGGCAATGAAAGAGCTTACTCTGATGATTTTGTAATTCCTGGTACTTATTGGTCTGATCCTTCAAATAGTTGCCTACCATTACCTCTTGCTCCTGTAGCTGATCCTACTTTCAGTCCGGCAGCCGGAACATATACTTCAGCACAATCAGTTACTATTAGCACTACTACTTCTGGTGCAAGCATAAGATATACTACAGATGGTACTGCACCAAGTGATGTAAACGGAACTCTTTATACAGGAGTAGTTAATGTTTCGCAAAATACTACTTTAAAAGCTTGTGCTTATAAAACAAATATGCCAAACAGTAGTGTTGTTTCAGGTGTTTATACAATTAAATGTGTTGCCCCAACATTTAGTGTTCCGGCAGGCACTTATACAGTTCAACAATCTTTACCTGTAAGCCTTTCAACAACTACATTAGGTGCAACAATAAGATACACTATAGATGGAAGTACTCCTACCGAAAGTAATGGTACAGTTTATAGTAGTGCAATAAATATTAGCACAACCACAACTTTAAAAGCAATTGCTTATAAGAGTGGTTTAGCTGATAGCGATCCTTCAATCGCAATTTATACTATTTTTATTGATGCTGATGGCGATGGTGTGCCAGATGCTGAAGATGCTTATCCAACTGATCCTACACGTGCTTTTAATAATTATTATCCTGCCTCAGCTACAAGTACATTAGCATTCGAAGATTTATGGCCTTCAAAAGGTGATTATGATATGAATGATATTGTAGTAGATTATCAATTTAAAAATGTTATTAATACAGAAAATAAACTTATTGAAACTTTTGCAACATTTACTTTAAGAGCAACAGGTGCTAGTTTTTATAATGGATTTGGATTCCAATTATCATCTAATAATATCCCAAACTCTGCAATGCAAGTTACAGGTTCTGCTATTCATGAAAATTACATAATGCTAAATGCAAATGGTACAGAACAAGGACAAAACAAACCTACTATTATAGTATTTGACAATGCTTTTGATGTATTACAATATCCAGGTAGTGGTTACGGAATCAATACAATTCCCGGTATTATTTATGCAACTCCCGTTACAATTACAATACATATTACTTACACACCTAACACTTATACAGCATCTGATCTTGATATAACTCATTTCAATCCTTTTATTATAGTAAACAAAGAAAGAGGCAAGGAAGTACATTTACCTGATTATGCTCCTACAGCACTAGTTAACCCGGCTTATTTTGGTACTGGTGATGATAAATCAAATCCATCTCAAGGCAAATATTATAAAACAGCTAACAACTTACCATGGGCTCTTAACTTATCAAGTACTTTCAGTTATCCTATTGAAAAAGCAGAAATAACAAAAGCTTATCTTCACTTTATTGATTGGGTTGTAAGCAATGGCACTGATTATACTGATTGGTATACAAATACTGCTCCAGGTTATAGAAATAATAACAATATTTATTCAAGCGGAAAGAAATAAAGAATCTCATATTTTAATTATAAATAGTTTATTTGGAGGCTATCCCAAAAGGATAGCCTCTTTTTATTATACAATACTTTGGTTAGTATATCCACTTACTTTATTGAGAAAAAGGTTTCATAATGGGACAGAATATAGAATAAGGACTACAATGCTAAACTTGTAAATGAGTTATTTAAACTTGTGGCACATCATTTGAATATTCCATTATAGTAAAAATTGAATTCATTTAAATAATAATAATAATACAATGAAAAATTTAAGAGTAATTTTAGTAGTGATGATAGGAGTAGTAATACTAAGTTCTTGTAGAAAAGAAGTAGTTCAACCTACTGCTACAGTTGCTACCAAACCACAAAATATGAATGAGCTTGTTGCTAGTCCAACTTTTGATTGGAAAACAACAAAAGATTATCAAATTACTTTATCAGGTAATTACAATGAAGTAGTAACAGTAAAATCTGCAAGTGGAGTTGTTTTTCATAAAGGATTTATGAAAACAGCTACATCATATAAAATAAGTTTAACAATACCTGCAAGCGAAAAGACAGTTCATCTGTTCTATCACGGACAGGACATTGCTTGTCCATTAAACCAAGCAGTAATTAATTATTCATTCAACACTAAAAAGAGCGTATAATGAGAAGAATCCTAAAAATATCTTTAGTTGCATTGATCTTTATCACTTGCAACTTATTTGCTTTTAACAAAGCTTATTCAGCGGTTGTAAGTCCGTATCAAACTAACAGTGGACCGGGCACATCTGCAGATTTTATTATCACCCAAACTTCAGGAGTTTTAACTGTAACAGGTGGCAAAACATATATTATTAATTCTGCTTTCAATGGGACTGTAACTTTTGAGTCTTGGAATGGCGGTGGAGTTTTAAAGATTAATAATAGCAATGTAACGATTTCAGGAACTACATTAGGTAGCAACTGCCAGATCTTAGTATTACCAAATGCTACAGTTAACCTAACAAGTACAACTTCATGTGATGCAAATGCTGCAATTAATGTTTACACCGGAGGAACTGCTAATATAAGTAATCTAAGTTCAAACTCAACCGGCTCTAGTCTTTTAAACTATGGCACAACTACAATCTCTGCCTGGACAAATTCAGTTTCAGGTACTGTTACTAATTATGCTTACTACCATGCTTTAACAGCTACGACTACTTCATCAAGTACTCCTACTGTAAATTATGGGGACATGATTTATGAAAGTGACTTTCAGGCAAACAATAATGTTACTAATTATTCTAACCTTAATATAAAAGGTGATTTCTATGTTAATAATAGTGCAAATCTATACAACCATTGTAAAGTTGTTGTTGTTGGCAGTATGTATTTTAACGGAAGTACTATTACTAGTGAACCTGACGGAGGTACTTCTATTACCGTTGGAAATCTTTTTAAAACTGCTTATGGTGTTTCAATAAAACTTAAGGATGCAAGTGTGCTATTAACAAATAATTTAGAATGCTATGGTACTATTCAAGGTGATGGTACCTTAACAAGTAGTGTAAAAGTTACTAATAGTATTGTTAATATGTATAACGCAACTATTACAGCAAGAATAGAATTATCTAGCCCTTCAGCAACTACTCCTCAGGGTTTAAATATAAATGGAGGTGCTGTTTATACTACAAATGCAAATGCAACAAATTATATTGCCCCTTCAACTTGTTCTCCCGGTATTGGACAACCTATAACAGCAGATCTTTCAGTAATAAAAACGGTAAACAATTCTACACCTTCAGTTGGAAGCAATGTTACTTTTACAATAACTGCTACAAATAATGGCACTTCTAATGCAACGGGTGTTTCTGTAAAAGACACCTTACATTCAGGTTACACTTTTGTTAGTGCTACCCCTTCAACAGGTACATGGAGTGCTCCAAACTGGACAATAGGAAATTTAAACAATGGTGCTAGTGCAACTTTAACTGTTGTAGCAACTGTTAATTCAAGTGGAGCTTATGGTAATACTGCTACAATAAGTGGTACTCAAACTGACCCTGTTTCATCAAACAATACTGCTACAGTTACTGTGGCTCCTAAATGTGCAATCCCAACTTACAATATTGCTGCCGGAACTTATAACGTCCCAAAGAATGTAACAATTTCGTGTGCGACAAGTGGGGTAACAATAAAATACACTACAGATGGAAGTACACCTACTCAATCTCATGGTAGTTCTTATGAAGATGGTGTTACTGTTTCTTCATCTGAAACTTTAAAAGCAATAGCATATAAAACAGGCTTTACTGATAGTGATGTATCATCAGTAGCTTATACAATAAATTTATTACCTGTTGCTGATCCAACATTTACACCTACAGCAGGAACTTTTTCAACTGCACAAACTGTAACTATTGCAACTACAACTTCAGGAGCAACTATTCGTTATACAACTGATGGCACTACTCCAAGTGATGTAAATGGAACTCTTTATCAAGGTGCAGTTACTATAAGTGCTAGTTCAACATTAAAAGCATGTGCATCTAAAACTAATATGCTTAATAGCAATGTAGTTTCAGGATCTTATGTTTTAAAATGTGTGTCACCTGTTATGAGTGTATTAACAGGAACATATTATGCACCACAATCAGTTACTTTATCAAGTACTACAAGTGGAGCATCTATAAGATATACAACTGACGGAAGTATTCCAACTCTTACCAATGGAACAGTTTACGTAAGTGCAATTAGCGTTAGTGCAAATACTACTTTAAAAGCTGTAACATTCAATACAAATTGGAGTAGTAGTGATGTTTCTACACAAACTTATACTATAATATCTATACCTGTAGCTGATCCAACTTTCACACCAGCTGCCGGAACTTATGGTTCAGCACAAAGTGTAACGATAGCAACTACAACTTCCGGTGCAAGTATTCATTATACAATTGACGGAACTACTCCAAGTGATGTTAATGGTTTAAATTATTCACTCCCAATAAATATTGCAGCTAATACAACATTAAAAGCTTGTGCTTACAAAACTAATATGCTTAATAGCAATGTTGTTTCAGGAGCTTATGCTATAAAATGTGTTTCTCCTGTATTCAGTGTATTAGCTGGAACATATAATGTACCTCAATCAGTAAGTCTTTCAACAACTACTGTAGGTGCAACAATAAAATATACTACTGACGGAACAACACCAAGTGCTAGTAATGGCACAGTTTACGCAAGTGCTATTACTATAAGTAGTACTACAACTTTAAAAGCTTATGCTTATCTAAGTGGGATGACTGATGCAGATGTTTCAAGCGCTGCATATACTATACAATTCTTAACAGTAGCTGATCCTACATTTACACCAGCTGCCGGAACTTATGGTTCAGCACAAAGTGTAACGATAGCTACCACAACTTCAGGAGCTAGTATCAAATATACTACAGATGGATCAACACCTAGTGATGTTAATGGCATATCTTATTCAGGAGCAATAAATATTGCTGCTAATACAACTTTAAAAGCTATTGCTTACAAACAATATATGAATAATTCTAATGTTCTTTCTGGTGATTATGCAATTAAATGTGTATCTCCTGTATTCAGTGTTGCAGCAGGAACTTATAATGTTCCTCAAGCAGTAACTTTATCAAGTACTACTAATGGTGTTACTATTAAATATACAACTGATGGAAGCACACCAACACAAAACAATGGCACTTTATATGGCGGAGCAATTAATGTTTCATCAACATCTACAATAAGAGCTATAGCTTATAAAACAGGTATGGCTGATAGTGATCCTTCAAGTGCTGCTTATACTATTTCATTCTTAACTGTAGCTGATCCTACATTTACACCAGCTGCCGGAACTTATGGTTCAGCACAAAGTGTAACGATAGCTACCACAACTTCAGGAGCTAGTATCAAATATACTACAGATGGA
>JBAXLO010000254.1:0-5927 GCA_037134755.1 Bacteroidota bacterium
ATATTTCAGGAATATTATAATAACACTACCGGTTTAATGAATCAGACTTTGGGAATAAATTGGGATACCGGTGACCTTTTCCATAATTTTGGATCAAATATAGTTGATACTGTAACTGTACTTATCAGAAGTACAATACCTCCTACTTATATTATTGAAGCAACTTTTAATGGTGTCAACATAACTACAAACGGTAGTATTCCTACTATTTATTTAAACAGTAATTGGAGTTCATGTCCTTATGGTGCAATTACAGGCTATCATCATATTGTTATTAAACATAGAAATAGCATAGAAACATGGAGTGATTCTGTTGATTTCTCGGGACAGCAGATTAATTACAATTTCTTTACACATACACCAGTTGAATTTGCAGGTGGAATGTATGAAGATGGTAACGGTAATTTTGAGATATGGGGTGGAGATGTTAATCAAAACGGGAATCTTGAGTCTATAGATTATTCTGAAATATATTTAGCCGCAAATTCAACTGACCCAACAGTGAATACTGGTTATGTTTTAGACGATATTGACGGAAATGGGAATATTGATAGCCAAGATTATGGTCTAGCTTATAATAATGCAAATTTAGGAGCAAACATAATAAATCCTGAAATATATCAAGCACAACCTACAAGTTTAACATTAACTCCCTATTTTAGTACAGTTACCGGTAGTTTTTCAGCTTCTGAAACTGCCGATCACTATTTGATAGTAAGAAGTTCGTCCGGTATTTTAGGTGCATCACCTGTTAAAGGAACTATATACACTTCCGGCAATACAATAGGAAATGGTGTTGTAGTAGCATATCAGGTAGGAACCTCTTTTATAGATACAAACCTGAGTAAAGGTACGTATTATTACTATATTTTTACTGCTGATACCTTATATTGTACGCATAATTATTTAACTACAGCTCCACTTGCTGCTAGTGTTTCTCTAAATTGTGGCATACCGCTCACCCAAGCTAGCAATCTAATTTTAACAAAAAATAATACTACTCTTAACGGTTCTTTTACAGCTTCAACCACTGCCGATCATTATCTGATAGTAAGAAGTACATCTGACCCTCTTACAGCAACACCTGCAAGTGGAACTACTTATTCTGCCGGCAGCCCGTTTGGTGACGGTACAGTAGTAGCATATCAGACAGCTACAACATTTGTAGACTCTAATTTATATACATGTACACAATATTATTATACTATTTTTGCAGCTAATTGTACAGGATCGCCTCAATATTTGACTTCAAGCCCACTTAAAGCTGTAAATATATTATATTCAGCTGTTGATATTACAACAATAAAAGATACTACTTATTTTGTTAGTTCAAATGCTACTTGGGTAAATTTCATTGCTACACACGATACTTGTACCATTCTTTTTAAAGCAGATCCCTGTTCAGTAAATATATTTGGTAATGTTTATATGTATTCGGGCAATTGCGATTCATTGACATTAATAAATACTTATACTATGAATGATACTATAAGAATGATAAATTTTACAAATCTTAATATTGGGACAAATTACTACTTTGAAGTTGAATTTAATAATATACTTAATAATTTATTTCATGCTTCTATTTTTTATTTATATAGAGAGTCTACCATTATATGCCCTTCAGATTGTAGTAATCTAATTGTAAATGGGAATTTTGAATGTTATGATCCAAATTATGATCCATTAACAGATTCTTATCCTTTTACAGATAATTATGTACCACAATGGAATAGAGGATGGGGATTTCCTAATATAAAAATTGGGACAGATAATAATTCTTTAAATTATCATTACTCTGCACATTTAACAAGTGAAGAACATAATTGTCAACAAACTGGTTTAATATCTGGAGACTGCGTTTATCAAGACTTATCTGCATATCCAAATGATTTTGTAGCGGGGATGCAATATGAATTAACATTTGATTATTATAAAGATGATGATTATAACCATGAGACCCATTTGAATGTAAATTTATCTTATTTTGATCCACAACCTCTTACCTCCGATGCTACACCATCTTTTCCAAGTAATTTACCATTGCAAATGGATATAAATTTTAATTATCCTGCTGCTAATGACTATATCTGGCATCATAGTAATCCAGTAGTTTTTACATATCCTAGTCCACAATTACCGCATACACCTACATATTTAACTTTTTATGCAAAATGTGATGAGGTAGGAATAGGCATAACACAAAAAATGTCAATATATATTGATAATGTAGTTATTAAACCTAAAATAAATTTAAGCTTATCAAATACTACAGTATGCCCAGGATCACCAACAACAATAACAGCTACATTACCATCAAATATTACTAATCCGATTTATTACTTATATGATAATACAGGAGTTCTTATTGCAAGTAGTACTACAAATTTTACTGTTTATCCAACTACAGCAACAACATATACTGTTAAAACTACAGTTGGAAATTGTCAATATACAGGAACTATTGATGTAAGTGTTTATCCATTAATGCAACCACAAATTGTAGGTAATAATAATGATTGTGACGCATATCAAATTCCTGCAATTAATTCTAATTACCATTTGTTTGACCCAAGTTATACTAGCTATTTGTGGAGTATGATTTATGGAGGAACTATACAAGGGTTAGATAATTCATCAACTGTTGCTGTTTTATGGAGTAATGTAAATGGGGTTATAACAAATGCAACACCTGGAGTATTAAAAGTTGTAGTTACAGATGAGCATGGATGCATAAACATAGCATATGATACTATTTATGATTGCTGTTGGAAAGATAAGAATAATGACACTAATTTATATAACCAAACAATTACTTCATCTTCACAGATACCAACAGGAAACTATTTTTTCATTAATGGAACAGTAATATTTGATTGTGATGTAACAATACATAATCAGACGATATACTTTGGACCTAATGCAAATATTGTTGTACCTCCCAATCGTAGTTTAACTATAGAAAGAGGATCTCTTTTAACTGCAGGTTGTAATTTTATGTGGGATGGGATAGAAATAAGTGAAAATCCTATCATACAAGATCAAGATATGAATCATTCGTTGTTTGATATGAGAAATTCAACTTTAGAATATTCTATTAAAGGTGTATATGCATTCAAGAATGCTAATGTTAATATTGAAAGCAGTACATTCCAATATAATAAAAATTCGTGCGTTAGTTTAACAACCTACCTACCATTAATAACAGGGCAAACACTAACTTTAAACTTTATACAGAATTCATTTATAGGGGGGCAATTGATTTTTCCATTTGCTAACAGTTATAGTGAATATGGTATTAAAGTAACAGATGTTACTGATGTTACAATAGGTGATATTACCAGTGTTACTTCTAATAAATTTGATAACTTATATTGCGGTATTTATGGATATAATGCTCACATGAAGATTTATAATAATATTTTTACAAATATTAAAAATAATAATTCATGGGGTATTCCTCCCGGGAATACACCGATTGATTTTACACAAGTGAATAGTCCGTTTGGAATTTTTAGTGCACACCCGATAAGTACACAATCAATAAATACAACAAAAGAAGTTATTATTGGTGGCACTATATCGAGTATTCCAGTAGGTAATACTTTTGATAATTGTGCAAATGGTATTGGTATTTATAACGAGCGTGCTGATATATTAAATAATGATATACGAACTTTAGGATATGGGATTTTCTTTAAAGAACCATTAAACTTTACTAGTCCCTTAAATATTACAAATATAAAAAGCAACAATATTGAACAGTTTGCTACTAATTGTTATACACAATTTGGAATTCAAGTTATAAATACCTTACCATCACAAATTTGTGTTAATATACAGGCTAATACAATAACTGCTACTGATTGTGGAATTCGTGTTGGTTTCTGTGCACCAATTATAAGTCATAATACAATTCATCTAAAAGGTTTTAGCACTTGTCTTACTCTTCTTTTTACGGATATTGTTGAAAGGTTTGGAATAAGGGTTGAAAGAAGCCCAAACTCTATAATTACGTGCAATACAATTGATAATAATCCAGCATCACAAGGCACTGATGGTTTAACTAATTTTGGTATTTCTATTGCAAGGACTAGTGATGCAACTGTTAATGAAAATACAATAAGTTATTTTGGAGCAGGAATAAATATTTATGATAATTGTACTGATACTAAATTTGGTTGTAATGTATTGCAAAGTGATTTTTACGGTTTTTTGTTCAATTCCCTATCTAATATATCAGGTCAGGGGAACTCTAATTTAAGATCAGATAATCAATTTGTACCGGACGGCAGTTATACATCCGGGTCTGGCGGTAATGCTGTTGAAAGAAAACTATGGAAAAATTTCAGTAGTTTAGTTATTGGCTCTAATATTAACTGGTGGGTTAGGAATACTACCTATAAATATGATTTGGGTATTACTTCAAATCATCCTTTGTATGGTATAATATTCCCTTATACAATAGGTCAAGTTGCACCAAGTACTTGCAATTTGGGATGTATAGATTTAGGCAATCCTTCACCAAGTGGTCCGGTTGGATATGACGATAGAGAAAGTTTGTTTGGGGCTATTGTACGTAATCAGGATACTTATCCAGAGCTGGAGACCCAATTTAAAGCTTATAACCGTTATGTGCTGTACAAATTATTACAGGCAAATGATTCATTAATTTATATGGGTGATACTACTGATTATTTATATGAAGATTTTTACAAAAATACAGCAAATGGAAATATAGGTTTATTTGATAGTATCTACTATAAGATAGCAATGGGGGATGTAGATGCAGCATTGGTTAACAATAATGCAATACAAGATACTTCGCTGATTGATTATAATCAACAAACCGTTAACAATATCTATTTAAATACATTTGCTGTTGATAATTATCAATTAGACACCGTGCAATATCAAACCTTACATGCTATTGCAACAAACTACACTCCATGGGAGGGAGGTGATGCTGTATATATAGCACGATATATGCTGGGTATTGATATTGATTTAAGTAATCCGAATGTTTTATTTTCAAAAGGACATCAACCACCAATTCAGGTTGAAATTCCTTTTGTTATAAGCTATCCCAACCCTGCTTCAGACAGATTGAATTTGCAATATAGAGATGCAATAGAAGGAGGGTACGTAATAGATGTATACAATTATTTAGGTAAAAAAGTAATATCTGAAAAAGTATCACAAATTGAAGCAGAGCATATTTTAAATACTATAAGCTTAAATAATGGTCTTTACATATATAATATTACTACAACTAATAATATATTTAAAGGGAAATTCACTATTATTAAATAAATTTAATACTCTTACAGGGTTAAAGTTTTATGACTTTAACCCTGTATTTATATATATGAAAAAAACAATCAATATAATCCTTTTTATATTATTGGCAAATACTAATATATTTGCTCAAATCAATCTTGTGACTAACGGTGATTTTGAAATCTTTTCAGCTTTACCTACATTACCAGCACAAAGTTTTCTTGCTATTGGGTGGAATAATGTTAATAATCATTATTATCCATGGGGAGATCCTTACGGTAGCCCTGATTATTTTCAAGTATTTGAAGATTCTTCTTTATTAAATGCCATTGGTGCAATAACACCATATTCAGGAAATTGTCAAATGGGGCTTATGACATATACGATTCCTGATACAAACTTTAGGGAATATATATCTACTAAACTTTCAAAAACAATGAAATCCGGTCAATCCTATACTATTTCTTTTTATTTATCAAATGGTACCGGTGGAACTACTGCACAATTTAAAGATGGAACTAATAACTTTGGAATTTGTTTTTCAACTAACCCTTTACATCAGACCACACATGAAGTTATAGCTGTGACGCCACAAATAGAAATAGATACAATAATTTATTTTTATAATAACTGGCATCATTTTAGTT
>JBAXLO010000255.1:0-5887 GCA_037134755.1 Bacteroidota bacterium
ATAAAATATCAATAAAATAATTTTGTATTTCTGGATTATCGGATTTTAAAATTATAACAGTATAGTGACCATTTTCAATTAATAAATCATTATTAAATAAATTACATTCCCTATTGAATTGTATAGATATAATTTCTAAAGATTGATCAATTAAATGTTTACCAGAATGTTCACTTTTAATAAAGAACATTGGATATTTATTTTGAGAGATTCCAATTTTATGATATGATATATTAGGTATATCTTGTACAGCAAACCCATTTATATCGCTTGATTTATTTAACGATGTGAAAATATTATATAATTCTTTCATTCGTCTTCAAATGTATTAGGCATTCCTATAAATGTATGAGATAATTCTTCTGGATAATATATACCTAAAGTATAAAAGACTTCTCCAATTTTTTGTGAATCAGGACAATCTTTTACAAGGATTTTGTGAATTTGGATACATAAAGCATCTTCAAATTTAATATTTCTATCACCAGGATAAGTTTCAATTCCACTTGTGCTTCTTCCAGAGAATATTTCATTAATTACATATCTTTCTTTCTCAATATTAATCGTTCTACGACGTCCTTCTTTAACGTTATAAGCCATATGAAAAATGTACACCTTATCAATAGCTTTAATATCTTTTACATATTTAAGGTACTGTATAGTAGATGATTTTCTTAATGTGTCTGGAATATTTGAAGCTTTAAAGTTTTTTAGAAATCTAATAGTTTCATTAATTGATATTTCACAAAATTTATGGTTTCTATCATCTGTATTATAATCTTTATATAATTCTAAATCTAAATTAGACAAAAAGGTAGTTATATATTTGATATTTTCGGCAGCATGTTGTATTGTATTAAATTGTTTCCATCCATCCATTTTATTCTTAATTATATCTACAGATAAAATATTGTTTCTTGTAGGATTCATACTATCATCTAATATAATCGTTTGGGCATATTCTTGTAGCGACAATGTTTTTAGATTATCTCTCATTATTTCTTCATGTTCAACATAATATATAAATTCATCAATTGAACTTTGAGGTAGGTAAACTCGACAGTTTTTTAAATAATTATTTTTATAGCCAAAAAAACGAGCTCTTTGTTGAATTGTATCAGCATTTGATTTCCCTTTTGTATTACGTGGCATATATGTAACTGCTAAACCTTCTATAGTATAACCACGATTCAACATATCTGCACCTACTAGAATATGTGATATAGCATTATCCCAGTCAATTTCTCCATAACCTTGAATTACTAAATGAATTTTAGTATCAAGTATAACCTCTTTTATTTCATGAATAACAGATAAAAATTCAGGTGAATTATCAATCATCTTTGATGCTTCTTGATAACTCTTCTTAAATTCTGTAATCAATTCTTTTTTTGCTGGATCATTATCTGGATAATTCAAAATATCGCCCCATTGTTCAATTAATGCGGAAACCCAAACTTTAAATTTTTTACTTGCATCTATTTCTTTATCTGCATGAACCATCATTGAAAGCATCTTTTCTCTTTCTTCAATATTTACGACAATTGCAACAGTTATCAAATATACTTGAATTGCCTCTATTAAACTTTGTGGGCAATCTTCAAGAGGATTAAGTTTCCCATGATAAACTTCTTCTAGTGGAATAACTTTAATAATACTTGGATTATCAATAAAAAATGTTTTACCTCCAGTATATGACTTTCCAGGTGTGAGTATTACATGGAAATTAGGTGATAATAAATCCATAATATTAATTAATAAAGGACCTTGGGGTGTTGCAGTATATTGAATATATGTGTGATTTTCAAACGCCCCTCTTAACTTTAGAATATTTGCATAAGTAGAACTAAAGTCTTCATCTTCCCAGTCAGCTAATTTACTGTTTTTTCTGGCTGCATTATTTAAACTAGCTTGATCAGCTTCATCATCTATTATTAAAACACCTTTATTCCCAAGTACATTTTTCACATCATAACTTGAGAAGATAGAAGCTAATTCATTTATGTATTTTTGATGTTTTAGTACCGTAATTAAAATAGCTGGTTTTTTTCTTAGTTGTAAATTTCTTGAAATATTCTTAATTCCATCTTCAGCAACTGTAGGATTGTCATATACTTTATATACATGTGAATTTAATGAATTAGTTAATAGATCTTTTTTTAAACGTTTATTTGTTTGTGACAATAAGTTGTTTTTTATACCAGCCAAATATATAATAACTCTATAACCATTGTCATATGCCAAAGCTGTTAATGTTGTGAATGACATTGTTTTGCCACTTTGAACATATCCTATTGCAATTCCAGTTTCACTACCTGCAATGTTCGGAGGTATACAATATGAAAGTAATTTAGCAGTTTCAAATAATAAAATATCTTTCTCATCTTGGTCTAATTTATTTAATCTATAAATTAATTCTGTAGTTTGTTCACCATAAATTAATGAAGACTGGTCATTATCATTATTTAATATTTTAATATGCTTATCCATTTTTATAAATCTCTTATAAATTGATTAAAATTAATTCTTATATTACCTGCTTTTGTTGTTCCTTTAATAGGTGCTGTTAATTCAGCATAAACAAGACTTTTTATAATTTGAAGAAGTGGTGAATAATCGTTTATATCATATTTAAGAAAAAATGGATGTGATAGATTTATATGGCAGTTAATATTAATGGTATTTAATATTTCATTAGTTTCAAGTGTATAAAAATGTGAAATACTCTTATCTTCTATAAAATCAATATTCAAATTATATTTGTTTCCAAACATTTCAACATTATCAGATACACCTCCAACTTTCATTTCATCATCAACAATAAATTGTTTATCTTTTTCTATAGAATTATCAGATACAATTTTTATAATTTCATTAAATTGATTATTAGGATTTTCTTTTTTTTCTGTTTGTTCCCTCTTAAAATTTTCAATTGCTTTCTTAACTACTTTTTTAGTTTGATCTTTTACTTTGGGTAACCTATAATTATCTGCTTGTGATAATATATTATTTGGTTTTTTTATTATCTCATTTTTAAACTGTTCAAGAAAATACTCTAATTCATCAGGATTACTAAAAGAGCCTTTATCAAATGAAACAGAAAAACCTTCTAATTCAAGTTCTCCAAATATTCGTTTATAACGTGGTGATCCCACTTGACCACTTAATGATTTCGGTCTATATTTCTCATCATGACTTCCTTCAATTACTCGACCTCTTCTAAAAAGAGCAAAACCATTTTCAATAGATGTAGACATTTTATCTAAAATTGCAATGAATCCTTTAACTTTGTATTTTCCTAAACTATAATTAACCTCTTCTTTCCATAGAATATCCTCACTATTTTCATTTTTATAATATGGGGCAATTAAAATCTCTGGATCTTTAAATAATAAAATTTCATCATTAAATTTTATTATCAACTCATTACTTCTTAATAAATTCCTGTGAATGCTAGTTATATGTTTTTTAAGTTTCTCAATTTGTTTATTTTTACCATTATCTGTCAGTTTTTGCAAAGTTATTTCAGTAAAATGAACATTTTTCAGTTTATTAACGGTTATAACAGGTAGTACTTCTTTATTTTTTGTAGTTACTTCTTCTAAATCAAATTCAATAAATCTTTCTTCTATTTCATCAATGGCAGCAGTTCTAACACTCCAATGTTCAGCTAACCAAATAGAAGCAGTTTTCATCCCCATCCCAAATTCATTCAACCCTGTATTATTATTTGGTATATTTGCTGGTTCAAAAGCTCGCTGAATGTTTTCTGTATTTATTCCTGCTGCATTATCACGAATTATAATATGATCACTTGCATAAATAATCTCTATTTTAAATTTATAATTTCCATTATTTATATTTAATAATGCGTCTTTATTATAAAGATAACTCTGAACTGAATTATCTACATATTCAGCAAGTGCAAGCCAAACTTTATATTTTAAGCTTCTGAATAAATTGTAAGCACCTGGTTTAAATTTAATTGAAACATTATCTACTGTACTCATATAATAAGATTTTGTGCGATTTTTTTAACTACACAGACATTTACAGCGTTGCCAAAAGCCATAAATGTATCAGGATACTTTTTTAATTTTTCCATGCATTGCAATTTTGCAGCTTCATTAATTGTCATATATCTATTTAACCAAGGGAATATTGGTACTTGTGTTGTTGTAAGTACAAGTGCAGGAGAAAAAGTAGGTTGTTTAACTCGAATTCCAGATGGTCTAAATTGTACAATTTTATCATTTATATTTAATTCACCATTTTTACCACAATTCCATTCCAACTTCTGATGACTATTTTCAAAATTAATAATTTTTGGTATCCAATCATCTAACCAATCTTTATGTTTTGCATAAAATTTTCTATTATGTCTAATATAATTCTTTTTCCATGATGGGAATTCTCTATCTCTATCTGTTTTTGCATAGATTGGTAAACTTTCTAGAACTTCATGTTTTTTTATTCCATTTATTGACTGACCAAACTTACCTTTACGTTTTTTAAGTTCATCTATATTTTGAAATGCAGGTGCTATACCTTCAAATTCATAATCAGCACCAAATTCCATTGCCCAAATAGGGAAACTTGGAGCAACTTCTTTATTTATATGATTTAAAAATTCTTGCCAAACAGATAAATGATTTTTAGTTACATCTGTAATAAATTTAGGATTATTTGGTGTCTTTTCTAAAATATTTCTTATTGAATAAATTTCATTATTATTAAGTTTAGGAAAGTTAAAGTTTTTAAGTCCACCTTTTTCTTTTAATCTACAAACAATATAAATCCTTCTCCTATGCTGAGGAACACCTAACTGATGTGGTGATATAATTTGATCAGCTATTTCATATTTTTCTATTAAATGATTTGATATATATTCCCATGTCTTACCATTATCATGGTTTTTTAAATTTGGAACATTTTCAAGTAAAATATATTCGGGGTTATGATAATTTGCAATCTCAATTATTTTATCAAAGAAATTTCCATTATGTGGGTCTTTTAATCCTAACTGATTACCTGCTTGAGAAAATGGTTGACAAGGAAACCCAGCACAAATTATATCATGAGGGGGTATATCTTCCACATTTACTTTATTAATATCTCCAGAAATATCTATCTCGAAATTTTCTTTATATAACGTAATCAATTCTGTTTTCTTTTCAGAAGCAAAGACACATTCATGTCCTAACTCATTTAAAGCTAAATGAAAACCACCAAGTCCAGCAAATAAGTCAATAAATCTCATATTATCTCTAATATTTTTAATAATTTTAAAAATATAAAATCTTTCATTTTACTCCTCTGATTTTAATTTATATGATTTGTAATCATGCTCAGGATTGATAGAACTAAAATCCATTAGTTCCGAAATCGTCATTTCAAATACTTTTGCATATACTGCAATATTAGTAAGAGAAATATTGCGTTCTCCTCTTTCTGTCATTCCTATATATGTTCTGTGGAAACCTGTGGCAAAAGATAACTTCTCTTGGCTCATATCTTTTTCGATACGTAACTGCCTTATCCTTGCACCAAAATCTTTTAATATATGTTCGTTAATCATAGGGCAAAACTATACTTATTGTATGTAATAGTCAACCTACAATAAGTATCATTATTCACATTTATAAGTTAATTTTTAGAACTCATAAATAGATAAAAATAAAAGTACTTAGCTATATAATAACTAAGTACTTTTAGAATATAAATCGTAAGAAAAATAAATAAAGGCAAAAAAAAGCTCCAACCTAAGTTGAAGCTTTTAAATTCCTAAATCACAAAATCACCATATCACCAATTCGCAAAATCGCAAAATCATTAACTTACTAAAGCACTCATCACAGGGCTCATTTCCAAAGGCTGTTTAGTTTTT
>JBAXLO010000256.1:0-5869 GCA_037134755.1 Bacteroidota bacterium
TCTGATTAAACACACTGAAATTCTCTGATATATTTTTTACTTTTTACTTTTACCTTCTTACTTTTTCCATTTTTTCGCCCCTTCTCTTAGTCACTTAGTCACCCCATCGCTCCTTCTCCCCATCTCTTAGTCTCTCTGTCTCCTTTTCGCCCCAATTATTAATTGTTAGTTCTTAATTTTTTAATTGATTTTACCCTCCTAATCCTAATTTAATAGCCATTTTCCCTATTTTATAAAGTATAGGTTTATGAATGTAAATATATCTGGAAGTGATGATAGTTTCACCACCAAATTTCTCTTTAAAGTTACGTACCCCGTAGGATTCATCCATTTTGCCTGCGCCCATGAAGTCGAAGTATTTAGTGCCACGTTCTATTGCATAACTGATACCTGCCCAAGTAGCCATTACACTTGGATAAATACCTTCTGACTTATACTCTTTATCCAGACCACATATATACCATTCGTGCACATAGCCTGTACTTATGGACGGACAAACAATACCTGCAACTATTTTACAATTGTATTTTATAAGTAGTATTTCTCCAATATCCTCAACTTTTGAGGTATTGTAGAAGTTTAAAAATAGAGCTAAAGAAGGGAGTGGCTTTTTAACTTTATGCTTATAGAAATTACTTAGAATATCATAAAAATCCCTTATTTCCTTTTCATTAGTTGCTTTTTCAATCTTCGTTCCTTTTTTAAGGGAATTATTTATCTGTCTTCTTTTACTTTCACTTAACTTATTAAAAATTATTGATGGGTCTTTTTGAGTTTCTACATAAATGTTAAACCAAGGTTCATTTTTTATAGTTTGTTGACTGAAGATCTCAGCAAATCCTGACATTCTGAATTCGCTAAAGATAGGTTTAAAAGGGAAGGTGTTGAGATAAGCATCTATTAATTTTTTTCCTATTATTAGATGATCATAAGCAGGATTAATTACAGGACCACCAGTAAACAGTATTCTTTCTGAAAATTCTTTTTTTGCAAGTACACCATTTGAAAGATAAACACCACAAAGTATTCCAATTAATTTATCATCCTCAACAGCATAAAACAAAAAAGGAGAGCTCCCTTGCTCATCAATCCAAAGCTTAAAATAAGCAGGACTTTGAAAAAAATGAGGTAATGGATGTTCTTTAATAAAGAAATCCCACTTTTCAAAAAGTTCTTTTGTTGGATTTAAAGTATATTTAATTTCTAACATATTAAAAAAGATGGAGTGAAAAAGCGATAGAGCGAACTAAGCGATAAAGCGAAAATGCGATGGAGTGAACTAAGCGAAAATGCGAAAAATAATTAAAATGTCCAGTTTTCAGATTTTGTACTCATATTTACCAACATTGCAATAATATGATCATATTTATCAAATAAATCAGCATGAGTTGAGATATCAATATAGTTACATTTTAAAGCGTAATCCAACCAAACTTGCGTTTCAGCTGCTTCTCCTTCTGAATCAGATAATTTAGCTATAAATGATTTTGGATATTTGCGTTTACGAAATGCTTCAGCAATATTGCTTGAAACAGAACGAGAAGACCTTCTTATTTGATCGGTTAATGAGTATATTTCTTCTTTAGGAAAAGTCTTAGTAATATTAAAAATTTTCATTCCAGATGTAAACGACAACTGAAAAACCTTTAATTCAAAATGTGTTTTTATCTTTTCCATTTATATTCCCTTTTTATTCGCATTTTCGCTACAACTCTCATTCGCTTTTATTTACTTTGCTTTTTTCGCTTAGTTCGCTCCATCGCTGAGTCGCTTGTTATCAACTTCACCATTATTCACTTCGTTCGCTCTATCACATTTTCACTCCATCTCTCAGTCGCTTTTCTCTCATTCGCCTTTTTCGCTTAGTTAGCTCCATCGCCATTTTCGCATTTTCGCTCCATCGCTTCACCTCTCCGCCGGAATACTCAATAATTCTGCATAATCAGTAATAAAATCTAAGCCTGCCATTTTTACCATTGTAGATTGTCTGTAATTGTTTAATGACCTCAGGCTTTTTAACGACAATATGTTTTTTAGCGTATTTTTATCCATCCCTAATTCAGATTGATGATGTGCATAAGTATGTCGAAACGTCTGTAGTGTAGCAGATTTATTTATTTTCAATTTCTTTAAGTTCTTTTTAAAGGTTAGCTCTACCCCTCTATCAGAATATATTTTATGATTTCTTCCTTCAAAAAACCAGTTCTCTAGATCATTTCTTTTTAAATAGGTATTAATAAGATTTCCTAGATCTACTGAAATATCTAATATCATTACAGGATTGCCTTTAAAATTTGTAACTAAAATGGTTTTTTCTTTCTTATTATAGCAGTCTTTTGCAAGATGAAAGACTTCATTTGGTTTTAATCCAAATAAATACATCAATGCAAATAATAATTTCGTCTTTATATCCAAAATGCTTTCAAAAATCAGTTTAATCTCCTGATGTGTAAAATGTACAGGTATCTTTTTATCAGTATATTTAACTACATCAAAATCCAGATTAAAACCTCTTTCATGCATACCATTAAAAAAATACTCAAATGCAGAAACTATCCTGCCTTTTTTATTTTCTGTCAAATCCCCTTTAAAAAGTTTTATATTTAGATAACTAATAACTATCTTTTCTTTCACTTTTTCTACAGCAATAGTTTGTTTTTCTGAAAAAACATTAATAAAACCATGAAAAGTATTGACAGTATTTGTACTATATCCAATTCCCCTTAGAAATTCTTTAAACTCATTCGAAAGCACATTTTTATTTATTCCCATCTGATATCGTATTAGTATACATTAATTAACCCTAAAAAGATATTCGCCAATTTGACTTGTTTAATCTTTGTAATTTTGCCATGTTTTAATAAATCAACATAGTTTTCATAAAATTAAACACGACAAAAGTAAACAATAATAATGGGTTTAATTAATATATTTATAAAATAAAAAAGATGCAGTATAATTTTAAAAATAAAAACATAATAAAACAGTTTAAAACTCAGTATCTCAATTTCAAAATAAATGTAACAATAAGTATTAGAGTATATATACTATTAGTTATGTCGATTTCTGGAATTCGTTATATAATTCCCTCTTTAAAAGGACAACTTCCTTCTTTAGTAGGAATCAATTTCCCTTTAGTTTCAACGATTCCATTACAAGAAGGAATAACAATAGGAGAATCGGGCAGCATGCCTTATTTACCGGGAGTGTGTCACGGAAAAGCGATTTAAGCTTCGATGAGGCATTTACAAATATTGGGAAAATAAGTAAATAAACCTTTTCTGACTAAAGCTTATCCTTCTTAAAAAGGAATGCATAAATCAAAGCCCGGAAAAAAATTTATAAACAAAAAAGTATTAATACATGAATACTATTTTTTTTAAAAAAGTCAATTTAAATAAAAATTTAAAAAATTCATAACATGTCAAAGAAAAAATTAATTAAGAAGTTAGTCGTAACTTCAAATTTACATAAATTATCAAAAGGTAAATTCTCGACAAAATCTAAGTCAATTGCTAATGCTTTAATAGCAAATCCAACTTATGTAACAAATATTGATCCATTGCCGGAAACAGTATTAACCGAAATACAAAAGTTTGATGATCTGGGAGTAAACGGAAAAACTTTGTCAGACGCGCTTAAAGAAAACAGCAAGTGTTTGATAGATCAAAAAGGAGTTATTCTTGATATGGTCAATGATAATTGGATCATTCAAGTCCAGATGGCTGTTAAAGGTGATATAGCTAAAGTTTTAAAACTCGGCTTTGGTGTAAAAGGTGTTGATAATGGAACTGTTCCTGCAATAGTTGGGAAAGTTGTTGATTCACATCCTATCATCAGCCAAACAGATACTAATGTCCATCAGCAACATACCTTGCATATTATAAATAGTGAAACAGGTAGTAAAAAACAACCTGCTGATGCTATATCTACCTATATTTATCAATTAATAGGAACTACTGCTCCATCAAGCATCAATCAGATGTCTTATAAAGGAATAGTTAGTAAAGGTAAATATATTAATAAATTTGATTCTTTAGATTTGGGTAAAGTTGTTTATTATATAGCTATATATGTAAATAAAAAAACATTAGAGCTTATGGAACCAAGCCCTGTCAGTAGTGCTATAATTAACTAACACCTCTCCTAACCTCTCCTAAGGAGAGGAATTAAAAAACAAAAGCCTTCAGCATTTATGTTGAAGGCTTTGTTTTTTATTGACACCTCACCGCTTTCGACTATGCTCAAGGATCGTAAGATACAGATTGTCATTAATATTTTATAATTATTTAAAGTTTTTCACTGATGGCACTGATTAATTTCTTGCTTTTTTACTTTTACCTTTTTACTTATTTTATTATCCTGCCTACCTCACACCCACCTCTCCCCTTTCGACCCTTCGGTTCCACTCAGGGACACTTAGCTCAATGACCTAACTGAAGAAAGAAATACCAAAAGAATAAATTTTTCGCTGCTTATTAGGCTTCTCTCCTATTAGGAGAGAAAGGAGTGAGGTGGTCGTACTTATCAATATTTTGATAACCATTTTTGAAAAAACAAATCATAAACACTGTAATAGTCATCTTCTTTGTAAATTATTTCTTTATCTAGTAAAGTTTGTAATGACCTATTTACTGAACTTGCTTGATTCAATCGATAAGTTTTCAGAAACAATGAAGATGTAGGTTGTGATACTTTTTTTTCTTTTGCTATTGCCTTAACTAAAGCAAATTGATTATCAGTTAAAAAATTCTTATAACTATAATATATACCTTCTCTTTCATTCAAAATCTCTAACAGAACATTGTTAATTAAAATTGCATCTATGTTAGTTATTTGTGTACCATATAATTTATTGAAAAAATATTGAACATAAAATGTATAAAGTTCTAAATCATCTAATACTTTATAAATTAATTCCTTTTCTAATATTCTTTGATTTCCTTTAAACTGTAAATAAATAAAATCAGCATATTCAGTCCTATCTATTTTACCTAAATTCATTATATCAGAACTTTGATAAAAAGGTTTACCATATTGGTTGAACATTGAAGTTAGTATTTTCTTATTACTTCCTGAAAAAACAAATTTTATATTTTTGTTGTATTGTTGACAATATGACCTCAATAAAGCTTCAATATTTCTTTCAGGATAGGTAGTAATTTGCTGAAATTCATCAATAGCAATAATATATTTCGATTTTTGCTTTGCAAGAAATTGAAATATTGCTAGTAAATCATTTATTGATTCTTCAGGTTTGTGGTATTCAATTTCAAACCCGGGAGTACCTGTAACTTGATCAAATGTTAATTTCCCCCTTAATCCTGTAAGTAAATCTTTTATCTTAGAAAGATAATTTTTAGACCTTTTTTGTTCATCATTTACTATTGCTTTACTAAATTCTCTGATAAAATCATTTAAATTGGAGGTTGGCATGATATCAAAATAGATTAATCTATCTTGTTTCACTTCTGATAATTTATGAAAAACATGATAGATTAAACCGGTTTTGCCCATCCTCCTTAATGATAAAAGTGTAATATTTCTACCATTATCTAGTGCTGAAATTATTTTTTCGGTCTCGATTTTTCTATCACAGAAATAATCCGGTGATAAATAACCAAATATAATAAATGGATTATTCATATATTTTTACGCATTTTGCGTTACGCATTTTGCGTCACAAGGATACTAATTTTTTATTATATAACATATACTTTTGTTCATTTTATTATATTTGTACGGTATACCGTACAAATTTTCGAAATCAGCAAAAACCATAAATCTAAATAAAAATTCGTATTGATTTGTTTTAAAGTTATTCCAATCACCCCACACCTGTCTACCCCACCTAACCTCCCCTGAAATG
>JBAXLO010000257.1:0-5850 GCA_037134755.1 Bacteroidota bacterium
TAAGTGATCATATAAACAAGTACAAACTTGTAAATAAGCTTATTGTCGGAATGCTCGAATACCAGCTTGCCGGTAGTTTTATAATTAAATAAGATTCCGAGAGCATTGGCAACGAAAACCGCAATGGTGTAATGCACACCAATAAAGCTAAGTATAGAATAAATGCTGAGCGAAAAAACAGTATTTATCACCCCCACAAATAAAAATCGGATAAATTTGTTTTCTATTCTATAGAACTGATTAAGTGAGTATCTGAGATGTTTCTTTATCATCTATTTCTTCTTTTTACATTTCTTAAAAATGCATCTGTATATCAACAAAAATAAAATACCAAAACCTACAATCCTCAACAGCCATGTAAGTGGATAATTAATGGTAGCCAAAGCATTAGCCATTGGTTTATCGCCATCAAAACGAGTAACAGGATTTAGATAAAACACGCTTCCGTCGGGTAAATAAATCCTTGTACGCACGTAATTATCAGTAGTTTTTATTTTGTAAATGCCAATATTGCTGTTAACTGTCGAATCCAACACATTGCCACCCTGCCCTACAAACACAAACTTAGCTGTAGAATCGCTAATTTTGATAAAAAGACTATCATTTACAAGCTCTACATTAGTGAGATGCGGAAGTTTACCCGCCCTCTTCATTTTGGAATAATAATCTTCCTTATCTACCAATTTAAAATCGACAGCATAAGAATTTCCATTCTTTAAAGCACTTATAATATCCTCGCGGCAGCTTGTGCGGGCATTGATCATGTTGAACTTACGACCAACTTCATTTGTATTTTCGGCATTGTGCACGTCATCCGAAGCAAGCACATATACCCGTCGTCCAACACTTAAGGCCGAATCCCAATGCGGCTCCGAAATACAGAAATTACTCACCGCTTCCACCAAATCGTAATTGGTGAGCTTTGTAAATTGCGCAGGATTATAACTGTTTCGCAAATAGGGATGTGCAATTGCAACAGCATCCACATCACCACGCAAATGATTGATAACATTTTGTTGCTGATGAACAGTCTGGAAAATAGGATAATCAACCCATGACACTTTATTTGCACCAATGCATAATTGATGGTTCTTCCAAATACCAAAGCCATGCTCATAGCAAGGTATGTAAAAGTTCCACTGCGAGTTAGTCTGGTTTATTTTTTGATAATCCGAGATAGAATAGTTGTCGTAGCTGAGGTATTTATATATACCTGCAACAGTTTTGTTAGTATTTAGCCTGCCGTCAGTTATGCCACCGTAATTACGTGTGTGCGCATGGAAATTTGCTTTTCTCCACATGCTGGAATCCATATTAGCATAGGGATTGTGTATTTTGTTCCCCGCAAAGGGTTTAGCATCCGGAAAATTGTAGATTGGACAACTTAAGTATAGTACAATAAAAATGGTAACTATAAAAAGTAGAAGGTATAAAATACCCTTACTTAGCCATTTGATTATTTTTAAAATTAACTTATTCATTAATTTATGAGTTTAGAAATTCCTAAAACTATCAGTCCGTTGTTCATTCCGCGGTTAGGTAACATTATGTTAGCGTTGCTGATATGTCGTATCCTCGCCTGAACATTTAACATGATGTTTTTGGATATTGATTTGCTGAATCCAAAAGCTAAATTATCAGAAAAGATATAGCCATGTGCTTGACGCGAAGTTGATATGGTGATAAAGTGTGGTCCCGAGCCTAACTGTGCATAAAAATAGAGTCCATCACTCAACTTATATTTATATCTAAAAGCTAAATTGACGCCAAACTCTGCTTCCTTGAGCTTATTATCTAAAAAAACAGGATTAAATTGTGGTTCGATGATCATCCACCAAACTCCGTTCTTTATTTTCTTTGAGAACTTGTGCCCCCAATTAGCCATCAACAGCAAAGGACGGTAATTATAGCCCTCATCTAAAGTTATACTGTACACCGGTACACCTACATTGAAGCCTTTCTCTGTAAAGAAAGCGTCATCTTTAGGCTTTATAAATGGCTTACCATCAATGTTGCCCTGACAATAAGAATTGACAGTTAAAATTATAAATAAAAAAAGGAATATATGTCTGAAATTGTTGAACATAGTTTACGACATCCACTTTTTAAGATCATCTAAGGATAACGCAGGAATATCAAGTTTGTTTTTCTTGCGTAAACCATTCAAATCATTAAAAAGTTTGTTGGCATTGGCTTCTTTTAACAAAGCAACAGTAGTTACGTTTGCCTTCTTAATCAGATTAATCCATTCCATAGGAATACCCAAAGCGATAAACTCATCATCATTGGCAAGCACCTTTTTTTCGGGACGCATCTGAGGGAAAAACAACACATCCTGAATAGAATTGGAGTTGGTCATAATCATCGTTAAGCGGTCGATACCAATCCCAAGACCTGCTGTAGGAGGCATACCGAATTCCAAAGATCTCAAGAAATCCTCATCAAGCACCATTGACTCTTCGTCACCTCTTTTGCCCAGCTCTAACTGAGATTCAAAGCGCTGGCGCTGATCAATAGGGTCGTTAAGTTCAGAAAAAGCATTGCAAATTTCTTTACCGTTGCACACAGCTTCAAACCTTTCAACCAAACCTTCTTTCGAACGATGTTTCTTAGCTAATGGTGACATTTCCACAGGATAATCAGTGATGAAAGTAGGCTGTATAAGCTTAGCTTCGCAAGTTTCGCCGAAGATTTCATCAATTAACTTGCCTTTACCCATAGTTGGATCAACGGCAACACCAACTTTATGAGCCACCTCAACAAGTTGTTCCTCGTTCATAGCCGAAATATCTATACCTGTATAATGCTGAATGGCTTCAAACATAGTAAAACGTTTCCATGGACGTTGGAAATCGATCACATTTTCGCCCACTTGCACCTTTGTAGTTCCATGAAGCTTAAGTGCTATCGTCTCAACCATTTCCTCAACCAAATCCATCATCCATTCGTAGTCTTTGTAGGCTACATACAATTCCATTTGAGTAAATTCAGGGTTGTGGAAGCGATCCATACCTTCGTTGCGGAAGTCTTTTGAGAACTCATACACACCATCAAATCCGCCAACTATAAGTCGTTTTAAATACAACTCATTTGCAATTCTCATATACAAAGTCATGTTCAAAGAATTGTGATGCGTTTTAAATGGACGGGCAGCTGCACCACCATACAGGGGTTGCAATATCGGCGTTTCTACTTCTAAATAAGTCTTTTCGTTAAGATAATTTCTCATCGTATTAACCAAAAGAGTCCTTTTGATAAACGTATCTTTGTATTGAGGATTAACGATCAAATCCAGGTAACGCTGACGATATCTTTGCTCAGGATCTGCGAAAGCATCGTAAATAACACCATCTTTTTCCTTAACAATAGGCAATGGCTTGATAGATTTGCTTAATAATGTAAGCTCCTTAACGTGAATACTGATCTCACCCATTTGTGTAACAAACACAAAACCTTTTATTCCGATGATATCACCAATATCCATCAGCTTCTTAAACACTGTATTGTAAAACGTAGTATCTTCGCCTTCACAAATATCATCTCTTTTGATATACAGCTGAATTTTCCCGACACTATCCTGTAACTCAACGAAGGAAGCAGCTCCCATGATGCGACGACTCATGATTCTACCGGCAATCGTAACATCCTGATAAAGGGTATTGTCGTTCGGGAAGTTGGTATGTATATCTGTAGACTTTACATTAACTTCAAACAGGTCGGCAGGATAAGGATTTATACCTAAATTCTGCAGTTCTTCTAATGATTTTCTTCTGAATAATTCTTGTTCGCTTAAATCTAAACTCATCGATTCTTAATTTTTTTGCAAAGATAACAAAAAGCTGCCTATTCATTCTTATTTAGTTGCAATAAGTTTTATAATTTAAGTTAATAAACATCAATACACCCATAAAACTGCCGAGAATTGAAATCCAACAAATGTCAATATCCTTTGTTAGATTTGCTATGCAATTGAATTAAAAATAGTACTTTTGTAAATTATTTTATAATGATATAAAAAATTGCAGCTAATATATAATCAGCATAAATGATACTATCTATATTTTTATTAATAGTCAATTTATTCATAATATTACTTTCGGCAGAAGGTTTTACCAACAGTATTGAAGTCTTTGGCCGCAAGTTTAATATGTCGCAGGCAGTAGTAGGCAGCATATTAGCGGCTGTTGGAACTGCTTTGCCCGAAACCATACTCCCTGCTGTCGCAATATTTTGGGGAGCCAAGTTAACAGCTCACGAAATAGGCGTCGGAGCAATACTGGGCGCACCTTTTATGCTTAGCACACTGGCGTTTTTTTTAGTTGGAATCACTGCTTTAATAACCTTCTTAAAAAAGAAAAGAAAGTTTGTAATAAACGTAGAAACTAAGACTTTAAAAAGAGATTTAATATTCTTTTTGCTAATGTTTAGCTCATCAGTATTTCTCCCTTTGCTATTCGGCAGAACATTCGACGTAATTATAGCTATCGTATTAGTATTCGGTTACTTCTTTTACGTTTTTATGACTGTAAGAGGCGAAAGTAAGAAGGTTGGTCACTGCGAACCATTATTATTATTAAAACTTCAGATGAAATTAGGGTTCACCAAGAATCTCAGAGAATCAAAATTCCTAATCATCACACAGATTGTAATTTCGCTAATCATAATGGTTGTCGGGAGCAAAGGCTTTGTAAACAATTTGGAAGTAATATCCAAAGGCTACGGCATGAATCCATTATTATTTGCCCTGATATTTGCACCAATTGCGACAGAATTACCCGAGAAATTCAACAGTATCTCCTGGACTTTAAAAGGCAAAGATGCGCTGGCAATGGGCAACATAACAGGGGCAATGGTTTTTCAAGCGACATTCCCCGTAAGCGTTGGATTGTTGTTTACCGAATGGAAATTAACACCTATGGCAATGTTTTCTGCAATCATCGCAATTACCTCAGCACTTGTTGTATTAGCAGACGTAACATTCCGCAAAAAACTATCGCCATATTCCATCCTTTTCGGGGGCATTTTATACATTATATATATTGTAGTGCTGCTGAGTTAGGGTTTTTAGCGTTTAAGTAGTGCCTAAAATGCCTAAAATACTTAAAGTGCCTAAAGTTGTAAGACATTATGCATGTTAATTTGAATATCTATTATTATTATTAGTTTTGTTTTTATTATTTTAATGATAATCCTATTATATAAAGGTACTTTAAATAATAGGATTAGAAGAAAAAAGAATTGCATAATCCCACTTTGTGTGATAATATACCAGTTATTAAAAATCAAAACTCCACTTTGTGACAAAACCTGTCAAACAAAAAAGTTCAGAACTCCAGATTAAGGCAAAACCTAAGCATCTCATATTTTCGGTTTGTCAGAATTCGAGGAAACCGAATTGAAAAATATTTTCAGGAATCGAGAATAACGCACAAGTGATGCAAAATATTTTTTCAAAAGTCCTACTTGTAACACAAGTAAGCATTTTAATATTTATTTTTATTGATTTCCTGACATATTGTCAGGTTTCAACTTTAAATTTGGGTTACTTTCGACGAGACCTGGTCATCTGGAAAAATAAAAAGCTTCACTTCTGTCAGAAGTAGACTATCTGGAAAATAAATTTGGGTTACTTTCCACGAAAGTAGGACACCGCGGAATATTTTTTATGCTAGTCACGTCAGAAGTACGATATTTGACGAAAAAAGTCTGCCATTTTGTCAGGGTTTTGGAATTTCGCCAAAAATGGCGTGACAAAAACATTCCTGTAAGGGCATAAAATTTTATGCCCTTATAAAAGAAATAATATTAAATTGGGCAATGTAGATTTATTTTATTCAATTTTGAATTAAA
>JBAXLO010000258.1:0-5817 GCA_037134755.1 Bacteroidota bacterium
TTAAATTAAACTATATGAAAAAAGAAGTTCTAGAACTATGGCCTGAACTTATGTGGATTCAGGATGAAGATTTAAGAGAAAAAACTGCTAAGACATGGGAATTAGCTTTAGACAAAAGTGTTTTAACTCCACAAGACTTAAACACTATTCCGTTTACATTGCTTTGTGGTCCTGATTTAAAAGTGAGTTTCATGGCACATAAACGTTGTGTTGTTCATGTTGCTAAAGATGCAGGCGAAAAGATGAATTCATTCTTCAAGTCTGATCTTCCGGTGAACATGGATGTACTTATAGCCGGTGCTATCCTTGCAGATGTAGGCAAGTTGTTAGAATACGAACTTAAGGATGGTAAGTCAGTGCAAGGTATGTATGGTAAATATCTCCGTCACCCATTTTCAGGAGTATCATTAGCTGAGCAATGTGGTGTACCAGCAGAAGTTTGTCATATTATTGCCACACATGCCGGCGAAGGCGATATGGTTAAGAGAACTACCGAAGCATTTGTTGTGCACCATGCCGACTTTATGACATTCGAACCTTTTAAAGATCGTTTAAAATAATTTAGCGATTTAGTGATATAGCGATTTAGTGATTTATTTATGAGTGATAATACAAATATTAGTAGTGAAGTTTTAAGGCAGCGGACTAAGTTATTTGCTATTGAAATAGTAAAATTAATTAGTCTATTCCCTAAGAATACTGCTAGTTTTGTAATAGGAAACCAATTATGCAAATCAGGGACTTCGATTGCAGCTAATTATCGGGCAGCTACAAGAGCAAGATCTGATGCTGAGTTTTATTCTAAGATATGTATTTGTGTAGAAGAATCCGATGAAACAGTTTTTTGGTTAGAAATAATTGAAGAGTCAGGTTTAACACAAAATGTTGACCTTAGTTTCCTGAAAAAAGAAGCAAATGAAATATTATCAATCCTTGCTTCCACTAAGAAAACACTTAAAGCAAAACAACAAAATCATAAATAAATTCCTAAATCACCAAATCGTCAAATCACTAATTCACCAAATAATAAATCGCCAAATCACAAAATCACCAATTCACCAAATATTATTCTTATGACAATTATAGAAAAAATTCTTGCTGCTCATTCCAACCAAAGTGTTGTGAAGGCAGGTGATATTATTGATGTATCAATTGATGCACGTGCTGCCAGAGATTTTGGCGGTGCTAATGTTGTTAAAAACATTGTTGACAACGGGCTTAAAGTTAACGACCCTTCTAAGACAGTCTTTACCTTTGATTGCAATCCGGGTGGTTCGGATCAGAAGTATGCGGCCAACCAACAATATTGTCGTGTGTTTGCACGCGAAAATGACATCGCAATTTATGATGTTGATGCAGGTATCGGCACGCATATAGCTATTGATAAAGGTTTGGCTTATCCCGGAAGCACGTTTGTGTCCACCGATTCTCACGCCAATATTATGGGTGCTATCGGTTGCTTCGGGCAAGGTATGGGCGACCAGGATATAGCTGCGGCTTGGGCTAACGGTTATGTTTGGTTTAAAGTTCCTGAGTCAGTTAAGTTGAATTTTGAAGGCGAGCTTCCAGCTAATGTTCACGCTAAGGATATCGTTCTTAATTTGCTTTCTATCTTTGGAGCTAATAAGTTGCTGGGATATTCTGTTGAGTTATGTGGCGAAGCTATCGACAAGCTTACAATTGACCAACGTATTACCGTTGCTTCTATGGCTACCGAAATGGGTGCTATTATGCTTATGTTTACTCCAACTGATACTATTTTAAAAGAACTGGAAGCTAAAACAGGCAGACATATTGATGTGTCAACTATTACTGCGGATGCTGAGGCTACTTATGTTAAGACTTTTGATATTGACATCTCTACCTTCGTGCCTATGGTTGCCAATCCGGGTCATCCACATGATGACACTGCAATTACCAACGTTAAAGGAACCAAGATTGATTCTGCTTTTATTGGCAGTTGCACCAATGGTCGTATGGAGGACTTACGCATTGCGGCAAGCATTTTAAAAGGAAATAAAGTGGCTCCGGGTGTTGTGTTAAAGGTGGTTCCTTCAACTGATGTTATCTGGAATCAGGCTTTGAACGAAGGTTTGATAAAGATATTTAAGGATGCAGGTGCGATGGTTTCAAATGCAGGTTGTGCCGGATGTGCTGCCGGACAAGTTGGTCAGAATGGGCCGGGCGAAGTTACCATTAGCACTGGCAATCGCAACTTCGAAGGCAAACAAGGTAAGGGTTTTGTATATCTTGCTTCCCCTGCTACTGTTGCTGCGTCAGCCATTTCCGGTTACATTACCACCGCCGATGATCTTGCCACAACTCCTGCTCTTTTCACTAAGAAGGGTACGAATGCTTCGGCGGCTCAAACTAAAGTTGATGCTGCTAAAGCAGAAAAAAAGACAGAGATCGAAGGCAGAGTTTGGTACATTAAGAAAGATGATATTGATACCGATATGATCTATCACAACCGTTATTTAACTATTACCGATATTAAGGAAATGGGGCAATATGCGTTTGATAATCTTAAAGGTTACGAAGACTTTGCTAAGAAGGCAAAAGATGGCGACATCATTGTTACTACTAAGAATTTTGGTGCAGGAAGTTCGCGTCAGCAGGCTGTTGATTGCTTCACTTCTTTGGGAGTTCAATGTATTATAGCCGAATCTTACGGTGCTATCTACGAACGCAATGCTATAAATGCTGCTATGCCTATCTTAACTTATCCCGAAGGTTTGATGGAATCTATCGACCTTACTGATGGCGATATTATCCGTGTAAACTTCATTACAGGAAACATTACCAACCTTAAAAATAATAAATCAGCTATGCTTAATAAGTTTTATGATGCACAGTTGAAGATTTATCAGAACGGTGGATTGCTGGGGTAAGAAAATTAATAATTAATAATTAACAATTAATAATTGAATACAAAACCTTAGGGGCAGGTCTTTCACCTGCCCAAATATATTGTAAATTAAAAAAAAGAGAGGTTGTCATTTGGTTGGCAGCCTCTTTTTTATTTTATTATAGTTATATGTTGATTTAGTTTATATACGTTTCTTTTTGTTGGTTCATATCAAAACACCTTCCTTTAATATAGTTTTTACAATATGACCGGTTAGTTGTTTCTTTTCCTCAACTTCCTCTTTACTTTGTATCAAAATGTCTGATATGATGTTATATTTTAAAAGTTCTTTCCTTATCTTTGTTCTAAATGGAAGCTTTTCTTCGGGAGTAAGTAGCTTATCAATTACAATTAATAGATCATAATCACTATCGGTTTTGGAGTCGTTTCTGGCTCTGGAACCAAATAGTATCGCCTCACATTCTGGGAAGAACTGTTTGGCTACGCTTTTTATAATTTGAGTTTCTTTCATAATACAAAGGTACTAAAACTTTCGATTCACTATTATTTTATTTAAGTTTTTCTAATAAATAAATTTCTTTTCCAAAACCCATTGCAAACTTACATCTTAAATTTCATACCTAATGCTTTCTTATCATAATAATCTTAATTAAAATAAATTTTAGACTATCTATTAATGTATTAATACTAGCTATTTTATTTGCTTTTATTAAGATGTTGATAAATATCATTTTGTAATAACTCAATTGTATTGTATCTTTGTATTCTAATTGCTAAAATTAAATTAAATAAATTGAAATGAAACATCTTTACACTCTAAATTTAACAAAAGTATTGCTTATTGTAGCAGTTATTACATGTTCGTCATTCGCCAGAGGGCAAAGTTTTGATTACAATCCTTATGATACTGTCGAAGTAAGGGCTATTCATAATGAGATTGGTATAAATTTTAGCAGTCCGCCCAACTTTGAATCTTTATCTACCTTCATAAAGCTCCCTGCTAGCAAAAGTATTTATTGGTGGACTATAATTTTTTCTTCCGGGTATGATACTACTTATTGGAGTAACGACTATGTGTTTTCTAATAAGGTAAGCTATTTCTATAAGTTTCACTGGAAAAAACATGCGCTTCGATTTGGCTTTATGTCTAATAGTCTTACTTATGAAAGTGATGTTGATAGCACTCACTGGAATGCTACAATAGCCGGTTGGTATAGGAGTTATGGTGGTAGTTATCAAATACAGAAATTTATTATAGGGTATGAAAGAAACTATAGCATTAAAAAATTTGATTTTTATTGTGCGTTAGATTTTGCTTACTATTGGGGGTCAATTGCGGGGGCAGTAATTAACCATTATGGGAGTACTAATAGCGGATTTTCTAGTATTTACGACTATACATATAATATAAATCTTAAAGAATATAGTCTATCTCCTACGCTTGGAATTCGATTTCGTTTCTGGCAAATATTTGCTTTATCATCTGAAATAAATTGTAATTTTTTGTATTACAAAGCTACAGATCCTAATGGGCATTATCCTTCATCTTCGCAATTTAAAGTATATACTAATCCATTAAGTTCTTTTGCTTTAAGTCTGTATTTATAAGCTTTTAAAAAAAGATTTATTTCTTTATAGATATAGATATTCAATCAACATAAATTTCATACTTAAGGATTTCTTATCATAATTATTTTAATAAAAACAAATTTTAGACTATCTATTAATGTATTAATACTACCTATTTTAGTTCCTTTATTTAAGATGTTGATAAATATCATTTTGTAATAACTCAATTGTATCGTATCTTTGTATTCAAATTACTAAAATTAAATTAAATAAATTGAAATGAAACATCTTTACACTCTAAATTTAACAAAAGTATTGCTTATTGTAGCAGTTATTACATGTTCGTCATTTGCCAGGGGGCAAAGTTTTAGTTACAATCCTTATGATACTGTCAAAGCCAAAACTATTCATCATGAGTTTGGTATGAGTTTGTACAGTCAGCCCAACTTTGAATCATTATCTACCTTCGTAAATCTTCCTCAGAACAGAAGTATTGAGTTTGTTTTCTTATTATTTTGGTATTATTATGATACGGTTGCATCGAATCCAGATTATAAGTTTTCTAATTCATTAAACCTTTTCTATAAATTACATTGGAAAGATTATGCGTTTCGGTTGGGTTATACGACTAATAGGCTTACATATCAAAATGTAGTGGATAGCACCTATTGGAACAGTAGCACATTAGGTTGGTTTAAGATGTATAGTGGCACTTATCAAATGCAGAGATTGAGCCTGGGGTGCGAGAAAAACTATAGTTATAAGAGATTTGATTTTTATTATGCATTAGATTTGGCTTATTATTGGGGATTTATATGTGGTTCGGCACTGCAAGGTTTTGGCAATCCGGAATCTTCTTACGCAAGTAACATTTACTACACTTACAATTATCGATTTAATGAATTTAGTGTAGCTCCAACGCTTGGTTTACGCTTTCATTTCTGGAAAATATGTGCATTATCAACCGAAATAAATTGGAATTTTTTGTATTACAAAGCTAAGGATACTAAGTCATATTATCCTACTTATTCGCAATTTAAAGTTTATAGTAATCCGGTAAGTGTTTTTGCTTTCAGTCTGTATTTTTAAGCTAATAAAAAGGAATTATTTCTTTATAGAAATAGATATTCTTACAAAATAAATTTCTTAACTAATACAATCTTATCATAATAATTTTATTAAAAAGATTTTATTTGGCATGATATTTTATGATGATAAATAAGAAAGTTTATGTATCGATAAATATATTATGCTGATAATAAAGATATAAAAATGTTTAAGGAACTGTTTTTACTTCAACTTGAACCCAAGCAAATGCTTTAGTAAGTATTGATGTATTAAGATGACCTAAAGCAAATGCTTTAGTAAGTATTGATGTA
>JBAXLO010000259.1:0-5791 GCA_037134755.1 Bacteroidota bacterium
TATACAAATCCGTTGTTTTCTTTTGTATAAACGGAACTATTTAAGCAATTTAAATATTACATACCAATATTCAAAAATCTATTTAGACTCTTTTAAAATAAAAAGCCATTCCCGTAAGGGGAAAATACTCTTTATCATCTTACATATAATGTATTTAAGTTTTTTCTAATCTCTTTCTAATGCAAATCTAACCCCGTTTTAATTTTACCTGCCATTTCTAGTAGTACTTTTGTAGCCTGAATTATAATAGTATTTAAGCTTATGTTTTTGATAAAAAGAAATCAGTTTTTGGTGTTGATATTAATGCTTTATTCTTTTCAGGGTTTTAATCAGGAACTTTTTAAAGATACTGTTAGAATATCTTTGAAGGATGCTGAAAATGTATTCCTAAAGAAGAATTTAACGCTACTTGCCGAGAAATATAATATAGATGCAGCCAAAGCACAGATAATTCAGAATCGTGTTTGGGATAACCCTACTTTTAGCATAAATCAGAATGCTGTAAATACAGAATATCAAACTAATGGAGGGAAACATTATTTTGATATGACCAATACAGGAGAAACTAGTGCTCAGATTCAACAGCTGTTTTTGATTGCCGGAAAAAGGAATAAAAAGGTTCAAATATCACAATTATCTGCTCAAAAAGAAGAATATAATTATTATGATATGCTGCGGACACTTAAATATACTTTGCGTTCGGATTATTATACTATTTATTACCTGCAACAAACCTTAAATGTGTATAAAAAAGAGATAACTTCTTTTACAAAACTTATTAATGTGTTTGAAGCACAGTCTGAGAAAGGATATGTCTCAAAAAAGGAAGTCCTCAGACTAAAAGCAACATTGTTTACATTAGAGAACGAAAAACTGGGATATATTACTCAATTGCAAAACAATCTTGCTGATTTTAATGTATTATTACAAACTACAAATACTTTCTACATTACTATGCCTGAGGATTTGACGAAAAACTTTTCATCGGCTTCTTCGTTAAATCTTCAGGCTTTACTAGACACTGCTTTGCTTAATCGTACCGATTTATTGATGGCACAATCTGATATTGATATTAATGAAATGAATTATAAGTATCAAAAGTCGTTGGCAGTCCCTGATTTAACATTGTCTGCAGGATGGGACCGCAATGGAAGTTTTATTCATAATTATAATTATATAGGCTTGCAATTCGACTTGCCTTTCTTTAACAGAAATCAAGGTAATATTAAAACAGCAAAATATACTATAGAAAGCTCAAAATTAAAGGTTCAAAGTGTAAAAGACAGAGTGAAAGCAGATGTAATTCAAGCATATTCCATAGCCTTAGAAAATGATGCTCTTTATAAGAAATTTGATGCAAAATTTGCTTACGATATGGAACAATTATCTGAAGAAATGCTTAAAAATTTCGAGAAAAAGAATATAAGCATGCTTGAATTCCTGGATTTTTATGATGCGTATAAACAAAATCTTATTCAATATAATAATCTTCAAAACAACAGGCTTAATGCCTTTGAAAATCTAAATTTTACAACAGGAAAAGATATCTTAAACTAATTAACAATGACAAGGAATTTATTTAAATTAATAACAGCTTTTTTATTTTTTGGAGCTCTGATAAGCTGTACTTCTAAAAAAGAAAATGAGATAGATAAGGCTATGAAAGATAAATTTGTAGTCGCCGACAGTTTGATGCAAAATATGACGATTGACACTGTAAATCTTATGCATATTTATAATGAATATCACTTTACAGGAACAATTACTTACGATCAGGATAAGGTTGTAAAAATTTTCCCACTTGTAAGTGGTTTGGTTACTGAAGTTAAGGTTTCGCTTGGCGATTTGGTTAAAAAAGACCAGGTAATTGCAGTTGTAAGGAGTAGTGAGATGGCAGGCGTACAAAATGACTTAGTTACGGCTCAATCTAACCTTGCTGTTTCAGAAAAGAATCTGGCAGCAACTACAGATATGTATAAAAGTGGAATAACTTCAGAAAAGGACTTTATTACTGCTCAAAAAGAACATGATAAAGCTAAATCAGAGTTGAATAGGATACAAACTGTAAAATCTATATATGGCAATGGCAAACAATCAGATTATATTATAAAATCCCCAATTTCAGGCTTTGTTGTCGAAAAACTTATAAATCCTAACATGCAAATACGCCCCGACAATGGTAATAATCTGTTCACTATATCAGATTTGAAGAAAGTGTGGGTTGTGGCAAAAATATATGAGAGTGATATAGCTAAAATTAAACCAGATATGGAAGTTAAGATAAATACGCTTGCATATCCCGACAAGGAATTTACAGGAAAGATTGACAAGATATTTAATGTGCTTGACCCTGACAGTAAGACAATGACAGTGAAAATTAAGCTTGATAATCCTGATTATACTCTTAAACCGGAGATGTTTGCTAATGTTAAGATAATTTATAATACCAGTAATGAAAAACTTCCGGTCGTTAATTCAAAATCTATAGTTTTTAATGATAAAAAGTATTATGTTATGGTTCTTACCAATAAAAAAGATTTTGAAGTAAGAGAGGTTAAAATAGGCGAAACAGTTGGCAATAAAACATACATATTAAGCGGATTAAAACCTGGAGAAAGGGTTTCTGCTAAATATTCTTTACTACTTTACAATGCTTTAACTTCAGAATAAGATTTATTATTTAAATCAAAAATAATATAAAGACATAGTACATGAACAAACTAATTGGAAACATAATAGCCTTCTCTTTACGAAATAAATTCTTTATTTTCTTTTGTACGATTGTTGTTATTATAACTGGTATTTATTCATTTAAGAATACGGCTGTTGACGCTTTTCCTGACGTTACAAATACCAAAATTATAATCATAACACAATGGCCGGGCAGAAGTGCTGAAGAAATTGAGAAATTTGTTACGATTCCTATCGAAATAGCGATGAATCCGGTTCAAAAGAAGACTGATATAAGGTCAACTACCTTATTTGGGCTTTCTGTTGTAACTGTTTTATTTGATGATGATGTTGAAGATGCTTTTGCACGACAACAAGTCAATAATATGCTTAAAGATGCTGATTTACCTGAAGGCACTTCTCCGGATGTACAACCACCTTACGGTCCTACCGGTGAGATTTATAGATATACTTTAAAGAGTTCAAAGCACAGTGTTCGGGAGCTGAAAACGATTCAGGACTGGGTAGTTGACAGAAATATAAGAAGTGTTCCTGGAGTTGCTGATCTTGTTAGCTTTGGTGGCGAAGTTAAGACCTTTGAGGTGAGTACTAATCCAAATCAGTTGATAAATTATAATATTACACCTTTAGATCTTTATGAGGCTATATCAAAGAGTAATGTAAACGTTGGTGGGGATGTTATTACAAAAAATTCTCAGGCTTATGTGGTGAGAGGTATAGGTTTGATAGATAATATAGAAGAAATAGAGAATATTGTTATTAAAAAAATAAATGGCACCCCGATATTAGTAAGAAATGTTGCTGATGTTCATGAATCTGCTTTACCAAGGCTTGGTCAGGTTGGCAGAATGGGCGATAACGATGTTGTGGAAGGTATTGTGGTGATGCGTAAAGGCGAGAATCCAAGTGAGGTTATAAAGAATCTTAAAGTTAAAATTGAAGAACTTAATACTAAAATTTTACCGGAAGGTGTAAAAATAGATACTTTTTATGACCGCGAAAACCTTGTGAATTTTGCAGTTAATACAGTTACCCATAATTTAATTGAAGGGATACTTTTAGTTACATTTATAGTCCTTATTTTCATGGCAGATTGGAGGACAACAATTGCAGTATCAATAGTTATTCCTTTAGCTTTGTTGTTTGCTTTTATATGTTTAAGAGCAAGAGGAATGTCGGCAAATTTGCTTTCGATGGGAGCAATTGACTTCGGAATTATAATAGATGGAGCAGTTGTGATGGTTGAAGGAATATTTGTAGTGCTGGATCGTAAAGCTCACAAGCTTGGGATGGATGGGTTTAATAAGATGTCAAAGTTGGGATTGATTAAGCATACTTCTAAAGAAATGGGGAAAGCAATATTCTTTTCTAAACTTATAATTATAACAGCTTTAGTTCCTATCTTTGCTTTTCAGAAAGTGGAGGGCAAAATGTTTTCACCACTTGCATTTACTTTAGGATTTGCTTTGTTGGGAGCTTTGATATTTACATTAACTTTAGTGCCTGTTCTAAGTAGTATTTTGTTGAAGAAAAATGTAAAAGAAAAAAAGAATTTCTTTGTAAGTTTTATTACAACTCGAACTATGAATATTTTTAATGCATTATATCGTGTTAAAAATCTAAGTCTTACAATAGGATTAATAATTGTTATCATAGGATTCTTTTGCTTTAAATTTTTAGGTACTGAATTCCTTCCCGAACTAAATGAAGGCTCAATATATATAAGAGCAACGCTTCCGCAGAGTGTTTCTTTAGAGGAATCTGTAAAACTTTCTAATCAGTTAAGAAATAAAATAAGATCTTTTCCGGAAGTTAAACAAGTATTATCTCAGGCAGGCAGACCGAATGATGGAACTGATGCAACAGGTTTTTATAATATAGAATTTCAAGTTGACATTTATCCACAAAAAGAATGGAAATCAAAGAGAACAAAGGAGGAACTTATTGAAGAGATGAATACTTCTTTGCAAGAATATCCCGGTATTGATTTTAATTTTTCGCAACCTATTATGGATAATGTTGAAGAAGCTGTTTCGGGGGTAAAAGGTTCTTTAGTTGTTAAGATTACAGGAAATGATCTCGCTTTAACCGAAAAGAAAGCTACTGAAGTTTATAAAGTTTTAAAGACTGTAAATGGTGTCGAAGATTTAGGCGTATTTAAAAACATTGGACAACCAGAACTTCAAATTGAACTAGATGAAAAGAGATGTGCGCTTTATGGGGTTGCAAAAGCAGATGCTCAAGCAGTAATTGAGATGGCAATAGGCGGTAAATCGGCTTCTAAATTATATGAAGGCGAAAAGAAGTTTGATATCATAGTTCGTTATCAACCAAACTTTAGGAAGTCAGAAAAAGAGATTGGCGAATTAATGGTTCCAACAATGCAGGGCAAACAAATCCCTGTAAAGGAAATTGCTGACATTAGGCTAATTACCGGGCCACTTATTGTTTACAGAGATAATCATCAGAGATATGCTGCTGTTAAATTTTCGATTAGAGGCAGAGATATGGGCAGTACAATCGCAGAAGCTCAGAAAAAAGTAGATGCAAAGATTAATTTGCCAAAAGGCTACGAAATTAAATGGCTTGGCGACTTCGAAAACCAACAACGTGCATCAAATCGTCTGGCACAGGTAGTTCCTTTAAGTTTATTGTTGATCTTTTTAATACTTTTTGTCCTATTTGGCAATGTTCGTGACGCAGGACTTGTTTTGGTGAATGTTCCCTTTGCAATTATCGGGGGCATAGCTGCATTGCTCATCACTCACACTAACTTTAGTATCTCTGCCGGAATTGGTTTCATTGCGTTGTTTGGGATTTGTATTCAGAATGGGGTGATACTGATAAGTGTATTTAAAAATAATATTCATCATAAAAAGCTATCATTGCAAGCATCTATAAAAGAAGGAGTGTTATCAAGGATACGCCCGGTAATTATGACTGCCATGATGGCTGCCATTGGGTTAATTCCCGCAGCTACTTCTAAAGGAATTGGTTCGGAAGCCCAAAGACCTCTTGCCATTGTAGTTATTGGTGGTTTAATTACTGCAACCATCCTTACTTTATTTATTTTTCCTTTATTTGTCGAAAAAATATATTC
>JBAXLO010000260.1:0-5777 GCA_037134755.1 Bacteroidota bacterium
CAATGATTACGCACCTTACACCTATGAAATTATTTTTCTTACTCCCTCTCCTCTCTGGAGAGGGTTGGGGTGAGGTTGTCTTTCCAGCCACAGAGTGGCGTCCTATATGTAGAAATCATTAACATTTCCTATGTTTTCACTCCCTTTCCTTTGGAAAGGGCTGGGGATAGGTCTTAACAGCAGCATCGCTGCAACCTATTTATTTTTTATTTTATTTTTATTCCTCTTTATTCAGAATGTTTATTTAATTTTACAGAATTAAATAAACCAACAATGATTTTATGATTTTAGATAACGAAAATGAAAACCTTAAAGTCCATGAATGGATTAGTAAATATACACAAAATGGTAAGCTATCTATTGTTACGGGATATTTTACAATTGGTGCTTTAGCTTTTTTATCAAAAGAAACAAAAGATAAAATTGAAGAATATAAATTTATTCTTGGTGATATTGTTAATTTCGATACTGATAAAGATAGAGTCTTAGATTTACTTAACGAAAATATAGGTATTGAAGCTTCTCTAAAGTTAAGTAAAGTTGCTCAGGAAGCTGTTGAATTCTTAGAACTTGAAAAAGTAAATGCCAAAACTTTAGAACCTAATTTCTGTCATGCAAAAGTTTATCTTTATAAGAATTCAGATAAAGATCCACAAAAAGATTATTTCATTTCCGGTAGTTCCAACCTGACAGAAGCAGGTACAGGTATGAAAATTAATAATAATGTAGAATTAAATATTAGTGGTTTTGGTGCGGAACCTCAATACAATGAATTAATAAAATGGTTTAATGATTTATGGGATAAAAAACAAGCTCATTCTTCAAAGACCCTTATTGATGAATACGGCAAAACAAAAAAAGTTCCTTTTAAACAATATTTGATTGATGAGATAAAAAAGATATTTGTTGAATATACTCCCAAGCAACTTTATTATAAAGTGCTTTTTGAACTATTCGGACAAGAAATTTTATTAGAGAAAGACAATCCTGAATTTAGCCGCCAGATCGGACGACTTGAAAATACGGTTATATACAATTCTCTATATGAGTTTCAGCAAAAGGGTGTAATAAGTTTAATAAAGATGCTTCAGAAATATAATGGAGCTATACTTGCTGATGCTGTTGGTTTGGGTAAAACATGGACAGCTTTGGCTGTTATGAAATTTTTTCAGGATAGAGGAAGAGAGATTATTTTAATTTGTCCTAAGAAACTACACCACAACTGGAATATTTATCAAAGAAAACAGAATTCAAGATTTGAAAAAGACAAATTAGAATATTCTATCAGGTTTCATACTGATATGACATTGGAATTAATGGAAAGGTATAAAGATACTGCTGATAAATTATTTACCAATGATGACCCAAAACTCTTTGTTATTGATGAAAGTCATAATTTAAGAAATGATAAATCGAAAAGATATAAATTTTTAGTTGAGGAGATTTTATCAAAGAATGCCGATGCTAAAATACTAATGCTGACCGCCACTCCTATCAATAATTCGTTTATGGATATTCGTAATCAGTTTAAATTAATGGTTGGTGGCAATGTTAGAGGTTTTGAAGAATCTTTAGATATTAAAAATTTAGATTATTTATTTAGGAAGGCTCAAAATGCATTTAATGAATGGGCAAAAGACAAAGAGCCCAAAATTGGAGATTTAATAAGGAATTTACAAGATAGTTTAGTTAAATTGACCGACCCTTTAATTGTTGCCCGCACCCGTAAAATGATTACCGGACACCAGAATAATTTAACTTTTCCCGAAAAAGCAAAACCTTTAAATATATTTGTTACACCAAAGCATATTGGGAATTTTGAAAGCTTTGAAGAATTATTTGCGCATTTTCCTCCTATGCTTTCAGCTTACCAGCCTTCTCTTTTCTACGAACAGGAAAAAGTTGTAGATGTTTTGCATGACGAAAAGATACGTGACAGGTTCTTGGTTAAAATGATGTATATTTTATTAGTTAAACGACTTGAATCTTCATGGTTTTCTTTTAAATCTACAGTTGAATTGATATTAAAATATCATGACGATTTTCTGGATATTATTAAGAAGTATCAGTTAAAAACTAAATTTTCTGATGATACTCTACAATTAGATCAGGATTTTGATGACGAAGAATATGAAGATGCTATTGATACCTTTAGTCGTAAAAAAGATATCAAAGCAATATTAAATGATATTGATAAAGTTGATAAAATTGAAGATTTTAAAGATTATATAAAGAAAGATAGCGAAGCATTACAATTATTAAGTTCAAGTTTAGCCAAGTTTGAATTAAAAATCAAGAATGAAACTATTAAGCCTAAAAATTATAAAAGTGCAGATGATAAATTACAAAGGTTAATTTCTGAAATTATTGAAAAACGAAAGAGAGCAGACAATAATGGTAATAATAAAGTTCTAATATTTTCGGTTTATGCCGATACTGCTTTCTATTTATTCGACCAGTTAAAAGCAAGAGGTTTCGATAGATTAGCCGTTGTGAGTGGTGGCTCATCGAAAGTATGGAATGAAGAAAACGAAACCAAGAATTTTGAACATATTATCGAAAGATTTGCTCCGTTTACAAAACTCTTTAATGAAAAGGAATGGAAGTTTGAACCTTCTTCAAAATTACTGTCAAAAATAGACCAATACACTGAGTGGAAAAAATGGATTGAGGTTAACGAACCTAAAACTCATGATAAACTACAACAACCAATTGATATTTTAATAGCTACTGACACATTGAGTGAAGGACAGAACTTACAGGATTGCGATTTGGTTATTAATTACGATATACACTGGAATCCGGTTAGAGTAATTCAGCGTTTAGGACGTATTGACCGTTTGGGTTCGCCTAATAATAAAATATATAGTATTAATTTCTGGCCTTCTGATAATATTAATAACTATCTTAATTTGCAGGGAAGAATTGAGCAACGTATGGCTGCTATGAAACTGGCAGGTTCGGAAGTAAATCTGGAGTTCTCCGAAACTTTTAAACGGATGGCAGAAGATGATAATTTTGAGCAAAAGCAAAAAGCCAGAATGATGGAGCAAATGCAATCTTCGTGGGAAGATGTGGAAATGAGCGAACAGAATCTTGGCTTTAATAATCTATCACTCGAAACTTATCGTCAGGATTTGTTGGAAGAGCTTAATCAAAACCAAAAGTATTACAAAACTATGCCTAATGGAGTTTATACAGGTTTTAATGCTGATACAGATATTTGTCCTGAGCAAGGTATTATTGCCTTATTGGGCTATCCTGCAAAACCTGTTAATACTATAAACTATAAATACAAAAGTTATAACCTGATATATATTGATTACGAAGGCAAAGCTGTATATATAAATCAGAAGGAAGTATTAGACGCATTGGCTTCGCATAAAGAAAAAGAAAGATATGTAGATGTTGCTATTGATCAGGGCGAAGCCGAACCAATAAAAAAACTATCAGATGCTTTGCTCAAATGGATAACCAGTCAGGCTACTGATGAAGAAATTCAGGAAGATGGAACAATAAAGCAAACAATGGGCAAAGAAGCTCTTAATGCTCTCAATAAATTAAAATCAGGGAGCAAAATAGTTATTGAGAATTTAAAGAACGAAGGCTCAGTAAACGAAAAATACAATACAAATAACTTTGATTTAATAACCTGGTTTATTATAAGCTAATTATAGAAAACGTTTGACAATGGAGACTATTAGAAAAATGAATCACAATTTGAAAACGTGGGCATTTCCAATTTGGGACGCATTGCGTACCGAATTGAGTTGGACGCAAAATTGTTTATTATTGCATAGAGATTTTGGATTGTTTTTCTTCGTTACTGATGACGTTTCTACTTTAAAGAGATTCCTCACTTCGATTACAAGAATAGTGCTTAATTTTTACAGATTCCTCACTTCGTTCGGAATGACAGCTTTTCTTTTTAAGGTGTGGAGAAAAGGGCGGCAAAGCCGCCCTTTTCTCTCCCATAAACCAAAGTCAAATGTCATTCCGAATGCAGCGAAGCGGAATGAGGAATCTCAAGCACCTTTACGTTTACTATATTGCATAGCATGGTCATTTCGTTTAATAGTTGGGACAGCGTCCCAAGAATTTAAAAACACATATAAGATAAAATTGACACCTTACAGACTATATAAAGTATAAATCAAAAGCTAAAAAACATTTATATGATTAACATTACAAAATTTAAAACCGAACCTTTTATTATAGCCCTTAAAGATTTTTTTAAGGAACTGAACATACCTATTAATTATCTGGCTGACGAACCTGCTAATGCAGCGACTATATTAGACGATAAATACAAACCCGATAACGATGCTCATAAACTTATTGACGAAGTTTATGCTTTGGGTATTGTTAATAATGATGCTTTTAAAGAAAAAAGACTTTTTGAAGATGAGGAAACCTTTGTGGATATTAAATCTATAAAGAAAAACATTAAAAAGGATTATGATGGATTACTTCTTTTTGGAGTAACTTTGAAAAGCAGAGCAGGAGATTTATTACCTACACGCGGACAGTTAGCCGAGATTACCCGTTCTTTCAATCGTGTTTTTCCTTATACTCCCGTTACTATTATATTTAAGTACGATGCTTATATTACTTTTGCCAACAGCGAAAGAATTCCTTATAAAATAAATAAAGAAGGCGAAAAGGCAGGTAAGGTTACGATGCTTAAAGATGTATTTGTTGAAAAACCTCATGCTGCACACGAACGTATATTATTAGAATTAAAAATAAACTACGAAATAAATACTTTTGATGCACTCTATAAGTACTGGCAAAAAGTATTAGACACCAAAGAACTCAACAAACAATTCTTTCAGGAACTGGCTAATTGGTATTTCTGGGCTACACAAAAAGTTACTTTTCCTAATGACGAAGAAACTAATAAAGATATACTGAATGCTACAAGTGTTATTCGTTTAATTACACGTATAATGTTTGTATGGTTTGTAAAAGAAAAGAATCTGGTATCAGATGATTTGTTTGATAAAAAGAAATTAGAAAAGATACTTAAATTTACCGATAAAAACGGAAGCACTTACTATAAAGCCATTCTTCAAAACCTGTTTTTTGCTACGCTTAATACCGAGATGGGCAAACGTAAGTTTCGCGCTACTACTGATAATGGCAGAGATGCACATTTCTTTATTCATAATCTTTTCCGTTATCAAAACGAATTTATAAAGCCTGACGAAACTTTAGAAACCTATTTTGCAAATGTTCCTTTTTTGAATGGAGGTTTGTTTGAATGTCTGGATAAAGAAATTGAAGAAGATGGCAAATTAAAACGTATCCGTATTGATGGTTTTAGCGATAGAACCGATAATGTACTGACAGTACCCGATGAGCTTTTCTTTAGTGATAAAGAACAAATAATTGACCTTAGTACAGTGTACGGAACACCTAAGAAAAGCAAAGAGAAAGTAAGAGGTTTGATTGATATATTAAACAATTATAAGTTTACTATTACTGAAAATACACCAATAGAAGAAGAAGTTGCACTAGACCCCGAACTCTTGGGCAAGGTGTTCGAAAACCTATTAGCCAACTACAATCCCGAAACACAAACTACAGCCCGTAAGCAAACCGGAAGTTTCTACACTCCCCGTGAGATAGTAAACTACATGGTTGACGAAAGTTTGATTGCTTACCTTTTGCCCGTAATTACAAATTCTGACAACTCAGGCTCCTCTCCTCTTAGGAGAGGCGGGGGTGAGGTCATTGAAAGCGATAATGATCGGTCACCGAGCGGAGTCGAGGTG
>JBAXLO010000261.1:0-5774 GCA_037134755.1 Bacteroidota bacterium
TGTATTCCTTCGATTACAACCATTGACGCAGTACTGAATTATAAGAAAACGGACTATATTTACTTCTGCGCTAAGGAGGATTTCTCGGGCTATCATAATTTTGCGCGTAATGAAAGTGAGCATGCCGCCAACGCAAGTAAATATCATAAAGCCATGAACGCGAGAAAGATTTATTAATATCCGAAATATATATCTGAAATTAAATATTAACAACACAAAAATAGAAATCACAACATGAAAATTCTTAATTATTTATTAGTAGCTCTGTTGATTACAAGTAGTAATCTGTTTGCTTTGAAACCAGAAAAGGAATATAAAGTTAAACCGGATGAATTCGGTCTTGCTTACGAGAAACTCACCATCCCAACAAAGGATAATATGCAATTAGTGGCGTGGATGTATAAGCCATCGGCTGAATCACACAAAGTTATAATAATTAGCCACAGCGGAGACGGTAATATCTCTAACATGATAGAGTTGGCTAGTCATTTTGTTACTTTAGGCTATACTGTAGTTACTTATGACTATCGCGGATATGGTGAAAGCAGTGAATTTAAGGTTAACCCTAACTTCTATATCTATGCACAGTTCGAAAAAGACCTGAATGGTGTTATAGATTACGTTCATAAATACCACTCTAAGCTAAAACAGATGGAATTATATGGCGTAGGAATGGGCGCAGGCCTTTCTTTAGCAGTTGGAGCTAATAGGGTTGAAGTGAATAAGATAATAGCTGATTCCCCATACATTACTTTAGAAGGCATACAGAAGAAAATTAAAGATGTTAAAGGCACTGATGTTATGATACCTCTTGCTTTTGATAAATATATACTGGAGCCACAATATGCACTAGCTGAACGTGGTAAAAATATGTCGGGCATCCTTGTAATTTATGGTGAAAAAGAAGAAATTTACACACAACTAGATACCAGAAAAGTGCGTAAGGTTGCTAAATGTCCGACAGTTGAGTACAATGTGCTGGGAGCTACTGCCGAAACGACTTTTTCTTCGAACAAAGCAAAGTATTTTGATGCAATTAGGAACTTCCTGAAATAATATTGGATGGGGGCATTTAAAGCATACGATATTAGAGGTATCTATAATCAGGATTTCAATAAGACAGACGTTTATCGTATTGGTTTTTTCCTGCCAAAGTTATTAAAAACTAAGAAAGTACTTGTTGGAAGAGATGTGCGCTTGTCCTCTCCTGAGATTTACGATTCATTAACTCTTGGTATTACTGACGCTGGGGCGGAAGTTTACAATATTGGTCTGTCAACGACCCCCATGGTGTATTGGGCTACTGCCCATTATGGTTTTGATGCCTCTGTAATGATTACTGCTTCACACAATCCAAAAGAATATAATGGTTTAAAGATTTCGAGAACCAATGCACTGCCTGTGGGCTATGACTCAGGGCTTGATAAGCTTGAAGAACTGATAAAAACCAAAGAAATTGTATTTAATGAAGATGAAGGAAGGGTAATTGATTTTGATGTGAAGGATGAATATCTCGACTTTCAGAAGAAATATCTTAGCGATATAAGCGATTTGAAAATCGCAATAGATTGCTCTAATGGCATGGCTTCGTTACTGATAAAACAATTGCTGGGCAAGCATCCCATTTATCTTTTTGATGAAATGGATGGAACATTTCCCAATCATGAAGCCAATCCTTTGGAAGCCGAAAACATTATTGCTCTTCAAGAACTGGTGAAAGAAACCGGCAGTGATATTGGAGTTATATTTGATGGAGATGCTGATCGTGTAATGTTTGTGGATGAAAACAGCAAGTTTATTTCCCCTGATCTAATGATAGCTTTGCTCGCACATTATTTTCTAGAAGAGAAAGGCGAAAAGGGAAATGTGCTTCAGGATATAAGATCGTCTAAAGCTGTAGGAGAGTATATTCATAAATTTGGTAGTGAGATGACTACCTGGAAAGTGGGAAGAGCCAACGCTGCTCTGAAACTTCGGGAAATAGATGGTATTTATGGTGGCGAACTTGCGGGACATTACTACTTTAGAGATTTCTACTATTCTGATTCAGGACTTATGGCTTGCTCAATAGTATTGGGCATTATAAGTAAGATGAAAAAGCAGGGTAAAACAGTGTCGGAGCTTATTGCAAGTATCTCGAAGTATGAAAATTCAGGTGAACTGAATTATAGAATAGAGAAAAAGCTTGACGCAATGAATGCTGTTAAAGACTATTTTACGAAAGATGAAAAAGTACTGGCTTCTTATGATTTCGATGGCTATAGAGTTGAATTTGAAGATTGGTGGTTCAACATAAGACAGTCGAATACGGAACCTTACCTGCGTTTTATCGCTGAAGCTAAGAATAAAGAGCTTTTGAAAGAGAAAATTACTGCGGTGAATGAGATTCTTAATACTTTTAAATAGATTTCTATTGAAAAAGAATTCATATACATCATTTCTAACCTCTTTATTCAATTCAATAACTAGCAAAAGATTAAAAACATATAGTGTTATTTTATTTTTAATAACATTATTATTGTTTACAAATAGTGCATACGCTCAATCAAATATATTTCTTCCAAAAGATAGCTCTACAGTTAATAAAAATAGACTGAAAGCTCTGATCATAACAGAAAGTACTGTTTACTTAGGCTCGATGACTGCCTTATATTATGCTTGGTACAGCAACTATCCAATGAATCATTTCCACTTTTTTAATGATGATAAAGAATGGCTTCAGATGGATAAGTTTGGACATACTACAACCTCTTATTATGTTGGGAAAGTAGGTTATGAAGCATTGAAATGGAGCGGTGTAAAAGAAAAGGACGCTATTTGGTATGGTGGAACTCTTGGTTGGGCCTATTTAATGATTATAGAAACGATGGACGGCTTCTCTAAAGAGTGGGGCTTCTCCCCCGGAGACTTTTCTGCGAATACTTTAGGGTCTGCGTTGTTTATAGGACAGCAGCTTGCATGGAAAGAACAACGAATCACATTAAAATTCTCTGCACACACAACATCATACGCACAATACCGCCCAAATGAGCTCGGAAGTAATCTACAAGAGAGAATCTTAAAAGATTATAACGGGCAAACGTATTGGCTATCGGCAAACATCTATTCTTTTTTGCCTAAAAGCTCAAGCTTTCCTAAGTGGTTGAACGTTGCAATAGGTTATGGTGCTGAAGGAATGACCGGAGCAAGTGAAAATCCTAGTGTAGTAAATGGAAAAAGCATCCCATCATTCGAAAGATATAGGCAAATATATCTTTCATTGGATATTGATCTAACAAAGATACATCCTAAGTCAAAAACATTGGAGATGTTGTTTAATGTGATAGGTTTTATCAAGTTCCCAATGCCGACACTTGAATATAATACTCCTAATGGATTTAAATTTCATAGTCTTTACTTCTAAAAAGAAATAAAAACTTTTAGAAATTAGACATAATAGTTACAGTATCCTTATTTATTGTTTCAGAAGAGATAATATTACCTTTAATTACGGGAGCAGATAGTCCTTTATTAAATGTTTTATTCCCGGTAAGTATGCGAGCCTCATCCCATAAACCTAAATCAATATAACTTTGTAGTAACTCTCTGCCACCTTCTACTATAACGGATTGGATATTTATCGAGTAGAGATAATCAAGTATTAACTTAATAATATTTTCTTTAAAATTAATCTTCTTAAACATAGTATTACCTTTACGCTCTTCAAGTTTTGAATTAAAAATAATAGTTAGGACACTATTATCGAATACATGAAGACGATGAGGCAGGTCAAGGTTCTCATCTAATACAATTCTAAGAGGATTATTGCCTTCCCAAAGCCGAACATTGAGTTGTGGATTGTCATTAAGGGCAGTATTGGTTCCAATCATTATAGAAGCCTCTTCGCTACGCCACTTATGAACTAATATTCTGAGTTCATCGTTCGTTATCCAATACTTTTTATTATCACCGGCATACGCACGCTCAATGTCCATGAAACCATCGAGAGTTTGAGCCCATTTAAGGATGATATAAGGACGTTTATGTTTATGAAAAGTAAAAAAACGTCTATTTAAATCATATGCTTCCTTTTCGAGGACACCTGTAACAACGTTAATACCTGCTTCTTTTAGCTTATCAATACCTTTATTGGCAACAAGAGGATTAATATCGACATTAGCTATAACAACTTCTTTCAACTGATGTTGAATTAATAAATCGGCGCAAGGAGGTGTCTTGCCAAAATGCGAACAGGGTTCCAGATTAACATAAGCAGTGGCCTCTTTTAACAAAGATTTATCTTTAACAGAATTAATTGCATTAACTTCGGCATGTGCTTCTCCATATTTTCGATGAAAACCTTCTCCAATAATAATATTATTATTAACAATAACACATCCAACCATCGGATTAGGAGCCACATTACCTGCTCCATTAAGTGCAAGTTGAAGGCAACGCTTCATATATTTATTATTATTGTTAATCATTTGGCAAAGTTATAATTTATTCTCACCTTTGCAAAGATAAAAAACAATAATGAAAATCATATCAAATAAATTAAAAGACATTGTTGATTTCTTTAAGCAAGAACTTAAGGGACTATACGATGAGCGCGAATTAAGGAGTATTATCTTTATAGTTATGGAAGAGTTTACAGGTTATTCTTCTTCACAATTATTGACAAATGAAGACCACACTGTAAGCGAATCGACATTATTAAAGATAAACTTTGCAATAAAAGATCTTAAAGAGTATAAACCGTTGCAATATATTTTAGGATATGCAACTTTTTATGATTTAAAAATAAAGGTGACCTCCGATGTTATGATCCCTCGTCCCGAGACAGAGGAACTTGTTAAGTGGGTGATTGATGAGAATAAATATGCGCGAGAAATAAAAGCGGATTCAGTGCCTAAGAGTCTTAAATTAGTAGAAATTGGTACCGGTAGTGGGTGCATTGCTATTGCTATTAAGAAAAATATACCTGAGATAAGTATTAAAGCAATAGATATTTCGGAACATGCTTTAAAGGTTGCTCGAAAGAATGCTGATTTAAATAAAGTTGAAATAGATTTCTTTCAACATGATATATTTGATAAGAATTTATATGCTTTCAAGTTTAAAATAGATATTATTGTAAGCAATCCACCCTATGTAAGGGAATCGGAAAAGGCGCTGATGAGCCAAAATGTATTGGATTATGAACCCGAATTGGCTTTATTTGTTAAAGATGAACAAGCATTAGCTTATTACGAAGCCATAGCTGAATTTGCTTTACTTAGATTGAAACCACTAGGTTGTATTTTTGTTGAAATAAACGAAGCATTGGCTTTAGATGTAGCAGAGCTGTTTATTTTAAAAGAATTTAAGAAGATTAAGATTAAGCAAGACATACACGGCAAAGACAGGATGCTTAAAATAAGCAGGTAATTTACTGCTTATTTTATAATATCAAACTAATATTGCGTTTACTCTTTCACCAAACTCACTTCCCCTTTTATTATCCCTTTTTCTCTTATTATTACTTTAAAAAGCCCTGCTTTAAGGTGTTGAATGCTTATTTTTGATTGAGATGAACCTTTTTCAAGTTTATCTTCATACACTATTTGCCCAAGCATATTATATATATGTATAGTTCCTTCTTCTATAAGTTGAGGATATACTATTGTGGTTTGGTTTGTTGCAGGATTAGGAAACACTCTTACATCTCCCTTATTTTCTTTACTTACCTCATTTATCCCTAAAAAATGCATACCCGGAGCATAACCATTACTATCTGTTTTAACTACCCATAT
>JBAXLO010000262.1:0-5769 GCA_037134755.1 Bacteroidota bacterium
ATTATATTCGGAGCCGTTTATATGCTTTGGCTTTATCAGCGAAGCATGTTTGGCAAACTTAATCCAACTATCAATGTCTTTGCCGATCTTAATCTAAGCGAACAACTAATGCTCACAGTCATTACGATTGTAATCTTCTGGATGGGTTTATTCCCTTCTTCACTATTGCATATTGCTGCGCCGGTGCTTAACCAAATCTTAAAAACGTATTAACGATGGAAGTAATTATTATAATTGCCTTAACTGGAGTTGCTATCATGTTGGCAGGAGCCTTCAACAAGCCGGGGCTTAGTCTTTGGCTCGCTATTGCCGGTTTGATGCTTGGTTTTATATTTAATATCCGTTTGTGGAATACCAATCTGCATTTGTATAACGATATGATTGTTTACGACAACTATGCTGTGGCTTTTAATGCGTTGATACTTCTTTCTTCGGCTTTGGTTTTTCTGTTGTTTCATTCGCATTATTCCCCATGGGAAAAGCATTTGGACGAGATTGCCGCTCTTTTGGTATTTGCCACCACTTCCATGTTGCTTATGACTTCCTTTGGCAATCTTGTGGTGTTGTTTATCGGTATAGAAACCATGTCTATCTGTCTTTATGTATTAGCCGGAAGCCGTAAGTATGAGTTGCCTTCCAACGAAGCAGCCATGAAATATTTCCTTTTAGGTTCGTTTATGACAGGCGTTATGTTATTTGGTATTGCTTTGATTTATGGAGCCTCCGGTAGTTTTGATTTCCACGATATAACTGCTTACTTAGCCTCTAACGACAATAAGGCTAACAATATGTTCAGCATTGGCTTGTTGATGCTAACTGTTGGCTTGTTGTTTAAGATAGCAGCCGTTCCTTTTCATTTTTGGGCTCCCGATGTTTACGAAGGTTCTCCCACAGTTATTACTGCTTATATGGGTTCTACTGTAAAGATTGCCGGAGTTGCTGCTTTGTACCGTGTGTATGCTTATCATTTTGCCGCTATCCAACCTGTTTGGGCAACTACTATTATGATAGTTTCTTTTTTAAGTTTCTTTACAGCAGTATTGTTTGGGCTTCCGCAGAAACGTTTTAAACGATTGCTGGCTTATTCCGGAATTTCTCATGCAGGCTTTTTATTAATGGCTGTACTTGCCCTTAACCAGTATTCGGCAGGAGCATTGTTGTTGTATGCCGTATCCTATTCCATGGCTACTATCATGGCATTTACCGTATTGGTAGAAGTAATTGAAGTTAAATGGGACGACCAGCTTACAGTCTTTAAAGGTATGGGAACTAAAAATAAGTTTCTGGCTTTTGCATTGATTGTTGCCATGCTATCTATGGCAGGCATTCCGCCTTTCTCGGGCTTTATGGCGAAGTTTAATATCTTTACAGCTGCGGCCGAAAGTGGTTATATTGTTTTGGTGGTGTTGGCAGTAATTGCCTCAGCAATAAGTCTGGTTTATTATCTTAAACCTATAACGCTTATCCTCTCCAACGACGACAGCAATGCCGAAAAGATTAAGCTTACCCCCGAAGTTATCATTGTATTAACAATAACTATTCTTCTTACTATTGTGTTTGGTATTTTCCCGAAGTTGTTGACGGGGTTGTTATAGGGTTGTTTATTGTTTAAGGCTTCTTGTGTTTAATATCTAATTCACGAGGGATAAAGTAGCCTTTTATGCAGTTTGGATTTCTTAAAGCAATTTGGATATGATTTTTTTCTTTAAATCCTGCATTATCATATAACTCTTTCCCTTCAAAGAAAACACCTCTAACTGAATCAAAAGGATGTTTATTCTTATCTTTATAAAATTGATGTACCGTTTCAATTACAGCACAATCTAAATATCTTTTCAATAAATCTTCATTCTTTACTAATGGAATATTTACAGGTATATTTAAACCAAAGTCTTCTTTTGTCTTTTTTAACATATTATATCCTTCTTTTAAGATGTAAAGATATTCAGAATCTAAAAGGTCTAAGCAATAACCTAAATCTATTATTGCTCCAATTACAGAAGGTTTACTAATTTTTTGTTTTTTATTATGAGGAGGATTTCCCTTTAAGAATATTGCAAAATCCATTGCTCTTTTACAATTGTTTTCCCAAAAATAAACTCCATTTCCAAGCCAGTCATAATCATTTTCGCTTGGGTTTAGAAGTATTCCTTTTTCAGAAACAACTTTGTCTCTAACTGATTCGTCGCATCCATGAAAACCCAGAATTAATCCGGTTCTTTTGGAATACATTATTTGGAATTATTATTTCCTGGAGTAGAGGGTTGTGGAGAATAAGCTTTTGTAAGTCTACCTGTGGGTGTATTAATTCCTGCTCTAATTAAAAACTCCTTAGAGGATTCTTTAGTAGCAGTAACTTTTTCAGAGTATGCTATAAATTCTTTTAATAGTTTGCTATGTTCAACTTCATTCATTTGTTTTAATTTTTATAAGTTTAAGTATATTTAAAGATAAATAATGGCTTATCAATATAATTTACAAAAGTACTGTTTTTTTCTTAATTATTTACCTTTTTAATTCGCACTTCTTTCTACTTTTAAACAGCATGTTGCTTTTTTTGTTTTTTTGATTTTAATTCAGCTAATTGATTTTTGATATACTCTTTTTCTTGTTCCCATGTCATATCTAAAATTTCTTCGCTAAATTTATCGCGTATTTTACGCATTTTCTTTACTAAGTCTGTTTTACTTGTTGTCGTCTTCATAATTAAAAATTTCTTTTGGTGTTCTTATTTCGATCATTTGATAACCTTCTCTTAAATTTATAGAATTGTATCCCCTAATTCGTTCGAGGTTTACAATATGTTTAAAATTCCAACTTACCAAAACATCAGCTTTACTAATTGTAGCCAAAGCTATATGTTGGCAGTCAGCACGGCTTGTTTTACCTACTACTTTCTCTGAAATATATTTTTCAGAAAGCTCTTTTATTTCATCTGTCAATTCAATACTTTCTATTAAGTAATCTGGTATTGATTCAAAGAAATCCTGAATATAAATTGGTGCTCTATATATCTCTAATTCTAAAATCTCTGACACTATTATCTTAATTCCTTTTTCTAAAATACTTTCAAAAAAAGGTTTGGTTTCCTTCTCAAATTCCTTGTCAAAGTATCCGCCAAAAACAGAAGTATCTATATAAAATCGTTTTACCATGCTAACAGGTTTATAAAATTTTTATTCACGATGCTTAATTATTTTTACAAAGATACTACAATTTCATGATTAATTCATTATTTCTTTTTGTAATTCGTAATTCGTAATTTTCTTCTATTCTTCTTACTTTTGTGTTTGGTATCTTCCCGAAGTTATTAACGGGGTTGTTGTAGGATTATGACTGTTTTATTTTCCTTACAGGCGAATATTTTCATTCAATAATTGCAGATACTTTTTTATATTTCTTATAATTATAATCTAAAACAGTTTTAATAAGAGTATTTTTAACTTCTAATGTCCAATATTTATTTTTTGAGATATTATCATTTGCCATTTTAAGATAGAAATAACGACGATATTCATCTTTTTGTTTTTCAGCTTCATCAAGATAATATTTAGTCAGATTACTTTTAGATATTTCAATGTCATTTTGGAAATCAAACCATTTAAACCCTTCAGTATAAAAAGGGCGAGTAGGTTTTAAAGAATCAAGCTTGCATTTAATTTTTGAATTGATAACTGATACTATATTTCCTATAGCATTTTCTTCTATCATTTCTTGTTTTATTTCATAAACTATATTCTTATTTATTAACTTTATTTTTATATTTTCATTAGATTTGAGATTGGCTTCAATAAGTCCTTCACCTTCCCAAGAATCGCAGTCTTTAATATTTATTAACATTTGATTACTTATTGTGTCTCCAATCTTAATACCACTTACTTTAAAATATGATAGGGAATCATATATGTTTCTAGTTTCTTTTATGACAACAGAAGCATCTTTACAAGTTAATAAAGTAACGTAATCTGATTTTTTATGTTTTAATAAAAGTACAGGTGTATTACAAATATATTTGAAATCATAAAATAGAGAGTCAGTATAAATCGTGTCTTTATCAACTTTTCCATCTTTATATAATGTAATTTGAGATTTATAAATTATTATGCTGTCATTGTGATGAATTGGGAATGCTATTTCTTTTTTTAGTATATCAGAATATGATATAGCTGAATCATTTCTTATGAAATCTCTTTTATGATTTGTTATTTTATATATACTATCATAAGTAATATAATTAAGCACCCAAGTATTTTTACTAAAATTCTCAGGATGTTTAGAACATGCAAATGCAATTATTATTAATATTAATAAATAAGTTGTTTTTTTCATTGTTGTTTTATTTAAGATTTGAAAGGTAATTTATTTTAATTTTATAGATACTTAATCTACTTTAAATTCTTCATGTGATTGAATTAAAAAACTTTCAGGCTCTACATTTTTAAAATCTTTGTTTTCTAAACTAAATCTTTTTTTAATTTCTTTTGCAATTTGACTATTTACATTAGCTATTGAATTATTTTCTTCAATAATTTTTAAATATTCATACATTAGTTTTCTATCATTCTGAATCATTAGAAAAACCTTATCAGTTATATTCTCACAGAAAATATCAACTACTTTTTTCTTAAAAACTTGTAGACTCATATTAAAATTGTATTTATTGATTTGTAATTTTTCTACAAACTTACAATTATTATTCAATCCCACAATATTATTTAACACAATAATTTCTTTTTTATTAAAATAAATGGGGAAATACAATTCCTTCCCTTATGGGAAGCTTAAATTGTCATTCTAACAATTATAATCATTAAAAACATAGCAATACCTATGACTGTAATATACATTCCGTGTATCCTGTCATTATCAGAATACATATAAACCCTATCACCGTTTGGCAATGTTCTTTTAGATTTCCAAAGAGCCAATCCAATAGCTATACCTAATAAACCTCCAACAAATGCTGAAATATAGCCTACAGTAGTCCATAATTTACTGCCCTTTTCTGTTTTAGAAAGATTCTTTATCCGTTTTTCTATAAAAGCATTCTCTAATTTCTCAGATATCTCAATACCTCTTTCGGTTAATATCTTTTTAGCCAGTTGCACATCAAACTCATTCCAGGTATCAGGCTCCTCAACAATTTCAAGGAGTTCATCATCTTCAAACGAAAACAGATAATGATCAGGATTTACCTTATCAATGTCTTTTTTAGCTTTTATGTTTAAAAGTTCATTTGCTTTCGTAAAATCTTCATTAGATATTTTTAATAATATCTTTGGTCCAGTATCTTGTCCTATAAAAATAGCTGCTGCATCTAAAGTATTATCTTCAACAATATAATTAATATCATTGGCTTTTAATACATCAACAACTTCTTTAAGTTGTTCTGTATATTGAAACTTTTTATAAGCTATAAATTTTCCCATAATTGATTTTGTTAATTAATTTAGGTTATAAGATGTAAAATTACAAATTTATTCAATCCCACAATATTATTTAACACAATAATTTCATTTTTATTAAAATAAATGTGGAAATACAATTCTTTCCCTTACGGGAAGCTTAGGAGAGAAAGTTGTAAGAGTACCTTTTAGCTTAATATATTTGTCACAATCGTCCCAATTGTCCCATATATTTATTTTAGAATAAGCCTGCGCACGATAACCAAGAACCTATGTACGATGGCCAAAAATGAATGTCAGTTGACCAATAAGACGTGCACGATGACCATAAATGAATGTCAGTTGACCAAAAAGACGTGCATGA
>JBAXLO010000263.1:0-5731 GCA_037134755.1 Bacteroidota bacterium
CATAAAACATAAAACGAATAGGGTAAAACATACTTCCGTATCCATAAAACATACTTCCGTATCCATAAAACATAAAATGATAAATTAAAAGTATAGCTCAAAACATCAATATAATCAGCTATTATCAAACGTTATGACACAAAAACTATTGATAATAATATATGAACGTAGTCTAATTAGTCATTTTAATATAAAAGTATCGTCATTGCGTTGTCACTTTTTGAGACAGAAGCAATAATAGAAATACATGACTCTTCAGCTTTGGTTGAGCTTTTGTTTTTTATTCCATTTTATCATATTGCATAATAATTTTAATTTTATCACATAAATATGTTAGTTAAAATTAAAATCACTATAATATGTTATTGTTTATTTGCTTTTATTACCGTTACTTTGCATTTTATTAATCAACAATTACAATGAAAAAACTATTATTTGTATCAATTTTACTTCTTATCGTTTTAGCAACAACTGTAAAAGCTCAGTATTATGTATCAGTAACAGGTTCGGATGCTAATCCGGGAACTTCTTCGCAACCTTTTAAAACGATACAGAAAGCTGCAAATGTTTTACAAGCAGGCGACACCTGTTATATCATGGCAGGTATCTATCGCGAAACTGTAATACCATTAAATAATGGAACATCTACTAATCATATTGTTTTTAAAAACTATATGAATGATAAAGTATTTATAGTTGGAACTGATTCTATTTCGGGTTGGACATCCTATCAGAATGGTATTTATAAAGCTTATGCACCTGATACTGTTTTACAGTTGTGTGTTAATAAAAAAATAGCAAATGAAGCACGTTATCCTAACTTCAATGGGAATCATATGACCACGAGTGATTGGAGTACTGTAAGTATTGACACAATGTGTAAAGCTTTATTTACAGGCATGAACTTCCCTGCAGGATATTGGAATGGGGGTTATTGTATTGCCAATGTTGGTTCTAAATGGGTTTGTGAAATAGGAACGATTGATTCTTCATTGAGTAATGCTGTTTATTGTTCTCAAACTTCATGGCCATGGGGTTCACATCCTGCATACAGTCCTACGGTTTATACAGGAAGTGGTCGTGGTTATATAATGCATCATTTAAATGCTCTTGATACTATTAATGAATGGCATTGGCAAAATGATACTTTATACTATTATCCACAGTCACCTTCAATTGTTAATACTATGGATGTGGAAGCACGAACAAGAATGTTTGCCTTTAACTGTTATGCTAAGCAATATATTGATATTGAAAACATAAATATTGTATTTGCTAATGTTACCTTTGAGGAAGCTACAGGCTGTACTTTAAATAATAGTAGTGTGGTGTATCCGACACCATTTTTTTATTATTCTCTTTCATGGGATAGACAAGCTCACGACAGTATTAATTATGGTATTACTAAATGGCAAGGCAAAGGAGTAACTATGTCAGGGTATAATAATAACATCTTGAATTGTTATATTGCTCATAGTTGGGGAGATGGTATTTCAATAGGTGGAACAGGTAATACAGTTGATAATTGTCTGGTTGAAGATTGCGATTGGTCAGCAACAGATGATGCAGTACTTTCGTGTGTTGGCACCGGACATAATATTAAACATAGTACCCTACATAATACATGTAGAAGTACGCTTGTTAATCGTTTGTGTAATTTAACCAACATCATGTATAATAATATGTATGATTGCGGATATATTACATTAGATCTTGGTATAACTTATTCTTATCGTTCAAATGGTGGTGGTTCACAGATTGCATATAACTGGGCTCATGATAATCATTGCACTTCTACTTCTAACATGGGTATTTATCTTGATAATGCTGATACTGCTTATATAGTACATCATAATGTTATCTGGAATTGTAAAAATGCACTACAAACAAATAAGCCTGCTGTTAATCATCAGATATACAATAATACGGTATGGTTTTGTACTAAAACAATTGGGACTTGGGGTACAGCAGGGCAGAATATCGTTAATCAAATTGTTAAAAATAATCTTTCCAACTTAGCATGGGACCAAGGCACTACATTTAGTAATAATCTGGTTACACAAACACCTAACTTTACAAACGCAGCCGGCTTTGATTTTACGTTAACATTTAACTCACCTGCAATTGATGTTGGTGATATTATACCTGGTTTTACTGATGGATATGTTGGGATTGCTCCAGATGCAGGTGCTTATGAATATGGACTTACTCCCTGGGTACCTGGTTCTGTTGTTCAGAAACCTGATATTTCGGAAGTATTAATTGATTCTTCACAAGTAACAACAGGTATTAATAATGAAATGAATCATACTAAAGAAGATGGTGGATTAAACGTGTATCCTAATCCAACTAATTCTAAGCTATATATTGATTATAATAATATTGAAAATACACAAGTTGCTGTTTTTAATATCTTCGGACAAAGAATAATTGAAAAGAGTAAATGTAATTCATTAGATCTTACTGCATATAATAAAGGTTTATATTTGCTGGTTCTAAATGATAAGAAGAAAAACATTACTATTTCAAGGATGATTGTTTTGGATTAAGGAATTAGTAATTATTTATTTGAAAGGGATTTGTTTTTTATATACGTTTATCTAAACTTATTCTGTAATTTTGTAATAAAGTTTTGTCATTTATGTCTATGTTTATAAGAAAATAGTATCATGAATAGTATAATTAAAAAGATATTCCTTTTATATAGCTTAATATTTCTATCAGGATTTATTATTGCACAACCAAAGGTTGACAGCCTTAAGAATATTTTAAACCATAGTAATGTTGATAATAAAATTGAAATATATTATCAATTAGCTAATTCTTATCTTGATATTTTACCGGATTCTGCTATAAAATATTCTAACTTAGGACTAGCTTTAATTGACGAAAAACATGGATTAAAAAGAAAGAATGATTGTCTGTTTGTCTTAGGCTCATGTTATGAAAATCTTAATAAACATAAGATAGCTCTAAAATATCTACAACAAGCTTTAGATGGCTTTGAAACTGAAAATAATAAAAGAAAACAGATCTTTACAAATAACTATATTGGTATAATATATGGGAAAACGAGCTATTATGACAAGGCACTTTCAAGTTTTCAAAAGTCATTGATGCTATGTAGTCAACTGAAAGATACAATACGAACTTGTGTTTCATTAACTAATATTGGTTTGGTGTATCAGGATATGAAAGATTACAAAACAGCTTTAGTTAATTTTGAAAAGGTATTGGATTTATCAACTAAAAGCAAGGATAAGTTAAATATTGCTCATGCGTTGAATGATATTTCAAATACATATGCAAAAATGGCAGATTATAAAATGGCATTAAATTACCATTTAAAAGCATTATCTATTTGTAAAGAGTTAAATGAAAAGAGAGGTTTGGCTTATGTAACATCAGATATAGGTGAGACTTATAAGAAACTTAATAATCTAAATCTGGCATTGAGATATTATGAAGAAGCTTATTCAATTTCAAAGAATTTTGATGATAAATTTCTAAATTCACAAATATTAAGCAATATTGGGGATCTATATGTTTCAATGAAGAGTTATGACAAAGCAAAAGAATATCTTGATAAAGCTGAAATCATAGCTGCTGAAATTGAAAATAAAGAAACATTAAAAGATGTTTACGAATCATTTTCTAAATATTACTCTTTACAAAATGATTATAAAAAAGCTTTAGATTATTTTAAACGTTTTAAGGATGTTAATGATAGTATTTACAATAAAGAAAGCAGTGATAAGATAGCTGAGTTGGAAGTTAAGTTTGATATTCAGGAAAAAGATAAAGAAAACGAAATATTACGTCAGAAAACAGAGATACAACAGTTAGCTATTAACAAACAAATATATCTTCGTAATACTTTTATTTATATATCTATTATAATTACGCTATTAATTATATTTATTTTCTTTCGATATTGGATTAAACAACGTGCAAACAAACTGCTTTCATTAAAAAATGAATTAATTAATAAGCAAAATATCGAACTGGAAGAGATTTCTAAAATGAAAGATAAAATATTTGCAGTTATTATGCATGATCTTAAGAATCCTTTTAATACAGTTGTAACATTGGTTAATTTTATGGAAAGTAATTATCATACTATGGAAGAAAATCAAAAGTATAGTGGGATACTTTCTTTGAAAAAATCAATATTTAATGTTAATGAATTTCTTGAAAACTTATTGGATTGGTTAAATTCAAAAGAAAATAATCTAATATTGTATAAAACTAATTTTGATATCAATTCAACTATAAATTCTGTTCTGAAATTATATATACCTCGTGCTGAACAAAAAGCTATTGAATTACAAAATCATATTAAGAGCAATCTTTTTGTATATGGAGATGAGCGTATGATTAATACTGTGTTAAGAAATTTAATAGATAATGCTTTAAAATTTACTTTTGACAAAGGAAAAGTAGATATTAATGCAATTGAGGATAAGGATAAAATTACAATTTCAATATCTGATACTGGAGTTGGTATAGATGATGAGGATAAGGATAAAATCTTTAAATTAGATTCTTATTTCTCGACCAAAGGAACTGAATATGAAAAAGGAAGTGGCTTAGGCTTGATACTATCTAAGGAATTCATTGAGAAAAATGAAGGTGAAATATGGTTTGAGAGTAAAACAGATATTGGTAGTACATTTTATTTTACAATTAAGAAGGGAAATTAAATGAATGAAATAAAAATAGTGTTAGTTGATGATCATGACATTGTTAGAGACGGCTTAAAGGTTCTATTAATGAATCTACCCGATATAGAAGTAATAGGAGAAGTAGCAACCGGAGCTAATCTCTTTGACTTATTATTAGTAAAAAAGCCCGACATTATTCTAATGGATATAATGCTACCAAAAATATCAGGGATCACTTTAACAGAAAAACTCAGTCGTGAACATCCTGAAATAAAAGTTATAATTTTAACAGCAAATGTTGATGATGATACTATCATCAATTCATTTAAAGCAGGTGCATTGGGATATTTAACAAAGAATATCCACAGAGAAGAACTAATAGAAGCAATAAAAGTAGTAAATGAAGGAAACGAATACCTTGCTAATTCTATATCAAAAGTAGTTTTAAACAACTATAAAAGAGCAAACGAGAGTACATCATGCGAAATACATGAAATGACAAAACGTGAAGTTGAGATTATACGGTTATTTGCTCAAGGTTTAAGTTATAAAGAAATTGCAGATAAACTCAATATTTCAGTACGAACAGTTGAAGCACATAAGAATCATATATTTGGGAAATTACAATTCCATTCAATTGTTGATTTAGTAATATATGCCATTAAGCACGAAATAATAAATATATAGAAATACTTAATTCCATTAATATTTTAAAAGCAAATATTATTAATAAACAAAACCTAACAGTATTTTATAATCTGTTAGGTTTAATTTTATAAGCAGATATTTAACAACACAAATCCAAAGACAACAAAACACATTGGTCGTCCAATTTTTTTTGCATTATAGGTAATATTACCTATTACGGAATAGTAATTTTACGTATTGATTTATTAAATTTTCCATTTTAATTTTGCACTTTCATAAAAAGAAAGTTAAATTATCACCCTATAACTTTGTAATGAATTATAGGGTGTTTAACTTAAAATTAACATGAAGAGATTAAAATAAATATTAAGGGGAGTTCTATAAATTAATATTTTGATATACTGATTATTATTTGTATC
>JBAXLO010000264.1:0-5681 GCA_037134755.1 Bacteroidota bacterium
TTAAATAAAAACTTTTAAGGGCTATTGTTGTAGAATAAGTGTAGCTTTGCAAACTATAAATTGTTCAAAATAAAGAAATGGCTAAAAAGAAACAGCAAAAACCACAAGCAAAACTTAACCCTATTGAGTATATAAAGACTAAAGCCAGAACATTGCCAATATATAAATGCTATATAAATACTGATTGGCAAGAAAAAGGATTGGCACATATTATTATTGCACGTCAGCATAGTAATGGTAAATTTACTTTCGGGGTTTATGTTGTAGATACTTTTTGTAAAGGTTTGGATGGAACAACAGCCAGATTTAACGAAGGTATTGATGTACTTGAAGATTATATTGCTGATTATATCCCTCAGAAAGAAGAATTCTTAACACTTATTAATATTGATTATGTGCTAGCACATAATATAATTTATGGTGCTATAGCTTTTGCTGAAGAATATGGTTATAAACCTCAAAAGAATTTTGAGATAACACAATATATACTCGAGGAAGATACTGAAGATATTGAATTGATAGAAATAGAATTTGGTGTTGATGGAAAACCAATGCTGATTGATAGAGAAAAAGAGGAAGATGAGGAAGACGATTCTCTAGAAATTTAAATCATGACAAAAAAGAAACAACATAATCAGCCAATTAAACAGTTATCACCTAATGAATATATAAAAACTAAAGCAAGATCTTTACCAATTTATAAATGCTTTATTAATAGTTATTGGTTACATTCTGCATTAACAGTTATTTTAGTAGCACGGCAACATCCTAATGGTCATTTTACAATTGGAATTTATAGAATTGATACTTTTAGTAGAGGTCTATTTAAGTCGTATGCAATTTTTAATAGAGATAAAGATTCTTATGATAGACTGGTTGAATGTATAGTTCCTAAAGACTGTGAATTTGGCACGGTAGTAGAAATTGATTATACATTAGCCCACAATGTAATTTATGGAGCTGAAGCTTTAGCAAAAACTAATGGATATAAGCCTGATAAAGCTTTTGAGATTTCAAAGTATATACTTATGGAAAATGATGGATCAGTTGAATATATTGAAATTAACTTCGGTAAAAACGCAACTAGAGAACGAGATATGAAAGATAATGATGGTGTAGATGATTATTTAAACGATTTTTAATGACAAAAAAGAAACAACAAACACCATTCTCTCTTCCAAACTACATCAAAACTAAGGCAAGAACTTTACCCATTTATAAGTGCTATATTAACAGCAATTGGATGGGTCTAGCATTTACAACTATCATAATAGCACGCGAACATAAGAATGGAAATGTAACTACCGGATTATTCATAGTTGATATGTATAGTCGGGGGCTTTTTACAAGCAGAGTCTTATTTAATCATACTAAAGAACATTTAAAAGAAATTAGAGATTCAATTGTCCCAATAGATAGTGAAACTGATATGGTAGTTGAAATAGCATATTCTTTAGCTCATAACATAATATATGGGGGCATAGCACATGCAGAAACAAGAGGATTTAAACCTGACAAAGAGTTTGAAGTTTTAAAATATTTTCTTGAAGAAAATGATGGAAGTATTGAATTTATTGAAATAAAATTTGGGACAAATGAAATACTAAAGTCATATGAAGATGCTCTCGGCAAAGACAAATTCAATAAAATATTTAAAAAATGACAAAAAAGAAACAACATAAACAGCCAATTAAACAATTATCCCCTTATGAATATATAAAAACTAAAGCAAGAACTTTTCCAATATCCAAATGCTATATAAATAGTGATTGGATTGAAATGGCAAAAGCTAATATTGTTATAGCCCGACAAAAACCAAGTGGTAATTTCATACTTGGAGTTTATTGTCTTGAATTTCTAGGTAAAGGATTGGTAATAGCCCGTGCTTTTACAAACATGACACAAGTTAATATTGATGAGTTCTTAGAAAAAATGGCTCCAAAGAAATTAGAAGTAAATATGGTTGTTGAAATTGATTATGCTTTAGCTCATAATATTATTTATGGAGTCGTTGCATTAGCGAGAAAGAAGAGGTATAAACCAGATGCAGAATTTGAATGTTCAAAATATATTCTTGAAGAAGATGACGGTAAGATTGAAAAAATAGATATAGAATTTGAGAATCATCCAATGAGAATTGAATATGAACTAGAAAATGAAAGACTAAAAAATATAGTTTAAACATAAAAAGAATAATATTAATGATGAAGAAGAAACAACCACCCCAGTTATCAAGAGTTAATTATATAAAAACTAAGGCTAGGACTTTGCCTATTGACAAATGCTATCTTAATACTAACTGGCAAGTTACAGGAATATCAGATATTATAGTTACGCGTAAACATTCCAATGGCAATTATACTATTGGACAGTATAGAGTAGATACTTTAGGGATAGGTTTGCAAAATACTGTTGGAAGATTTAATGAAAAAGAAGAGTTTTTAAATCTAATTATTGATGATTTAAGGTCTGATGTAACGGAAGATAATATCTATCTGGAAGTAGATTATGCTTTAGTTCATAATATAATTTATGGTGCAATTGCTTTCGCCGAAGAACGCAGTTTTAAGCCACATAAAGAGTTTAGTTATACTCAATATATATTAGAAGAAGATGATGAGAATATTGAATTAATGGATATTGAGTTTGGAGTCGATGGGCAACATCAAATTACAAGATATGTTACTAATGAAGAGTTTGATAAACATGTCAAGCTTCATGGTGATGACCCTATAGTATTAAAAGGACATAGACATGATCTAAAAGAAGATTAAAATTATAAAAGATTTCCTAAGTAAAATTCTTAATTGTATTTTTGCAAAATAATTTAACAAATCATATGGAAAAGTATTTTCAACAATTCAGGCAAAACACTATAGGCAACGAATTAGAATTTGAATCTCCTTACGGGATTCAGAAGATGATATATGCCGATTGGGTAGCAAGTGGTAGATTATATGCTCCAATAGAAAAGAAAATGACTGAAGAGTTAGGTCCATATGTAGGTAATACACACACCGAAACTAGTGAAACAGGAACCATGATGACTAAAGCTTATCATCTGGCTCACGAATTAATTAAACAACATGTAAATGCCGGCCCTAATGATGTTATTATCACCTATGGTTTTGGGATGACTGCTGTTGTTAATAAGTTACAACGTATATTAGGTTTAAAATTTTGTGGCAAGGTAAGTGGCAAATCCTGTTTAATGGATGCAGATCGTCCTGTTATATTTATTACGCATATGGAGCATCATTCTAACCATACTTCTTGGTTTGAAACTGCTGCTGATATCGTTCTATTAAATCCTGATAAAGATTTATTAGTTGACCCTGAAGAGTTGAGAAGGAAGCTTAAAGAATATGAAAATCGTAAGTTTAAGATAGGTGCTTTTACTGCTTGTTCGAATGTTACCGGAATAGAAACTCCATATCATCAATTGGCAAAGATTATGCACGAGTATGGTGGTGTTTGCTTTGTTGACTTTGCTGCTTCGGCACCTTATGTTGATATTAATATGCATCCTGAAGATCCTATGGAAAAACTTGATTGCGTTATGTTTTCTCCACATAAATTTTTAGGAGGCCCCGGCACATCCGGTGTTATGGTTTTTGATTCTTCTTTATATAAAAGTGAAGTTCCCGATCAACCAGGTGGTGGTACTGTTGACTGGACAAATGCATGGGGTGAGTATAAGTATATTGATGATATTGAAATAAGAGAAGATGGTGGAACTCCGGGTTTTCTACAAGCGATTAAAACTGCTCTATGTATTGAATTAAAGAACCAAATGGGAGTTGCTAATATCCGTAAAAGAGAAAAAGAATTAGTTAAGATTGCCTTTAAAGAACTTAATAAAATAACGGATCTTCATATCTTAGCTGATAATATTGAACATCGTTTAGGTATTATTTCTTTTTATTTTGATGATATTCATTTTAATATGGTTGTTAAATTACTTAACGATCGTTTTGGAGTTCAGGTAAGAGGAGGATGTGCTTGTGCAGGAACTTACGGACATTTTTTATTAGATGTTAGTCACGAAAAATCTAATAGAATTACCAGTATGATTAATCATGGGGATTTATCTCAAAAGCCCGGTTGGGTTCGTTTATCTCTGCATCCTACCATGACTAACGAAGAATTATATATAATTATTGATGCATTAAAACAGATAAATATTAATCATTTAGAATGGGCTAAAGATTATGTATATGACAAACATACTAATGAATTTAATCATAAATTAAAGTCAACGACTTCGGTTGAAAGATTAAAAAAATGGTTTAGTCTCTAAAATTGTTTTATTTTTGCAAAACTAATTATTAATAAATGGAAAAAGAAAATACCAGAAAAGTCCACGGATTGTCATCTTTAATTGGCAACACTCCTATACTTGCAATAAAATTTAAATATAAAGGCGAAGAAAGAGTTATTTATGCTAAAGCCGAAAACCTGAATATGACCGGCAGTATTAAAGACAGAATGGCTTATCATATTATAAATAACGCATATAGTAAAGGGGTTTTAAAAGCCGGCGATATGATAATTGAAGCCACAAGTGGCAATACAGGTATCTCTTTTTCTGCTTTGGGAAGAGCTTTAGGTCATCCGGTTACTATCTTTATGCCCGATTGGATGAGTATGGAAAGAATTAATCTTATCAAAAGTTTTGGTGCTAAAATTAATCTGGTTAGCAAAGAAGAAGGCGGGTTCCTTGGTAGTATTAAGATGAGTGAAGACCTCGCTGCTGCTAACAAGAACTCTTTTCTTCCTCGTCAGTTCTCTAATTGCGACAATGTTAATGCACATTACACAACTACTGCTCCCGAGCTTTGGTGGCAAATGAAGATGCGTAAACTTAAGATTAATGCTTTTGTGGCTGGTGTTGGAACCGGAGGAACAATTATGGGCGTTGGTAAGTTTTTAAAAGAGCAAGACCCTTCAATAAGTGTCCATCCTTTGGAACCGTCTAACTCCCCTACCCTAACTACCGGTTATAAGGTGGGTAAACACAGAGTGCAAGGCATTTCTGATGAATTTATCCCAGCTATTGTTGAGTTAGATAAACTCGATAGCATTGTAAGTGTTGATGATGGCGACTCTATTATTATGGCTCAGAAATTAGCCAGCATGGGTATGGGTGTTGGTATCTCATCGGGTGCTAACTTTTTAGGAGCTTTGAAATTGCAAAACAAATTAGGAAAAGATAAAGTTATTGTAACTGTTTTTTCGGATGATAATAAGAAATATTTAAGTACAGATTTAGCTAAATGTGAACCTGTAAAAGAGGATTTCCTTTCAACAGATGTTGAATTGATAGAATTCAGAGCCTTTAAACGTGTTTGTTTTACTTGCTGTGATCCGGGCGATTGTGTGGAAGCCGTTTATGAGGATGACAAAGAGGATATTTTTAAACTCCCTCATTGCCCAAGACGTGATTAATTTGGTGAATAGGTGATTTGGTGATACATCCTGTCAGGTTTCCCATCCTAAATTTGTTTTTTTATAATTAGGCACGACATTTACTGTGTCTCGGCATGACGAAATGTCGTGTATATGTTTACAATTTAATTTGAACATAATATGAAATTGCCAAGATCAATTGAAAAAGTTTCTGCTACATCTTTCTACTTTATTTATGTGTCAGAAAAGTTTCTGAGACATTCTGCTACTTT
>JBAXLO010000265.1:0-5672 GCA_037134755.1 Bacteroidota bacterium
CAATCATACTTTTTATAAATGCGGTTTATTTCAATAAACTCGGCATTATCAAAAATATCATTCCCACTTACGGGCAAATCAAATGGGCAAATATAACTCCCGGGTATAGCGTCTGACTCAAACAATGGCGACTGAATCTCAAAACGAAGTTTCGTTGTGGGATCCATCACTAGTTGTTTGTTATTTACTTTGATTGTAAGCATAATACCTCTCCAACCTCTAAGACCTTACCCCAACCCTTTCCGAAGGAAAGGGAATAAGACCAAAAGGCTTATTTATTTTTAGCAGTTTTCCCAGATTACAGTAGTTTTATTCAATTCAACTTTGAGTACTGCATAAGCTAAGGATTTGAAATTATCCATCAATAAAGGTTTTAATGGATCAGTTACAGCAGTTGCAGCAGCAACATTGAAAGCATTAACATCAAATTCCTGAACTTTAAAATTATCAAAATTCTGATCAAAATCTACTCTTGCAGCTTGTGTTTTAAAAACCTTAGCTACAGGTAAAGGTAAATACCCAAAGTCAATTTTCAGATATTCATTTGTTATAGTATTTAAAAGTGCCATTTTTATTATTTTAAAAAGTTTAATTAAGTCGTTGGAGCTACAATCACTTGAACATTGTCAGTATTAACGTATTTTAAAAAGCAAACAGATGAAGTATTATGTGCAATATCACAATGATATACATTAAATACATGCGTAGCTAAAGAAAAATCAATACTTGATGAAGACAAATACTTACTAGTCATTTTATTATTCTGAAATAGTTTACTGACGATAATTTGATTACTCAAAATCTCCCAATTTGAAATTTCACAATTAGCAATACCTGAATTATTTTGAAACGTACAAACTGAAGTTTGAGAAACAAAAAAGTTATTGTCAACTATTCGGGCATTGCCTTCCAGATTCAGTCCTGCAAAATAGGCGTAAAATATTTTATTATAAGCAAATAATACACCACCATAAGAATGAAAATTCTCAAAAACTGTATCTTCAAAATCATTACATGACATTGAAATACCAATGACTAACATACTTGAAGAATAGCCTAAATCATCCCTTTGGTTTTGAAAATTATTATTAGTTAAACAAGCATTTAAAAAGCTTACATTTCTCAAATTTCCATTAAATATATTATTAGCTATATATCCCTGAAATATTGTATTAATATTTACTAAATCAAGCGTTTTTAAATCAAAGAGGTTATCATGATTATAAGTTGGATTTATTGTTCCATCAGTATATTGTAAAAACAGAAAGTCAGAATATAAATCTACATTCCCTTGAAATTCTACATATCCAGAATAAAATTGAAGCATAGTATTAAGCTGACTTGGAGAAATACAAACGTAATCGGTACTTGCACAAAATTTCAACCAATAACTTAAATTACTTATAAGAATTGATGGATTTGTAGCCTTTATACAAACATAAATGAAGCCACCTGAAAGGACTTTTGCCTTTAAAGCATAACTTGTATCCTGATTAAAATCTGAAACTGAACTTGCTTCAGAATTTATTTGATATCTTCTGAACTTAACATTGTAAAAATCAAAACCAATTACTTCATTATTGAACTCATCTTTTCTTCTGTAAATCCATCCTGTCCTTGGTGTTGAATTATCTTCACAAATATTATTGCCAAAATCATAATCAATTTCATGTTTAAGATAAGATTGAGAAATAGCTTCTTTAAAGAAAGTATTACCACTGGCAGCTTTTATAATTAAAACTTCAGGAATGCCATTATTTATTACATTGCCGGTTAATGGAATTACGTGTGTTGTAATATGTTCAAAAGAATAATACTGCCCTGGTACAAGAATGTTTTCATTTAAAAGATTTGTCAGCTCCTCATAAGTAGAAGAAATAATTGGTACAGTTGGAACTACAGGAACAGGATCAACAGGAGGGATTACTGGGATTGCTTGCCAAGTTGCTTTTCCATACTGATCACTAGTTAATACTTTGCCTATTGCCTGACTTCCGTCTTGTATTACCAATTCAGAAGATGCATCGTTAATAATATCAGTAATAATTGACCAATTTTCAGATTCACGCAATGAAATCTCTATATCAAAATCCAATTTTATAGCAACTATAAATTCTCCACTATTTAAAGTATAAGTAACAAAACTAAAATCTATTAAATTTGCACCATAAGTAGTTGGAGCATCTAAATCAACAATCGTATAAAAACCACCTTTTACAAAATATCTATAAAACTGATTCATATCGACTACATACAAACTTCTGACAGCAGCCTCTTTACTGATTTCAATATTAATACTTTTTATAACTTCTAAAGTCAAAAAGTTAGGTTGTGTTTCTCGGGAATAATTAACGTGTCCGCCAAAAACAACAACATTATGACCACAAACCTGACTACTAGAATAAGCATAGCCATCCAAACATTCAGCAATTATATTCTCCATTTCAGAAGTAACAAGTGTTGAATTTTCACTTATTATTATAGCATTGTTGTCAAAATCTAAAGCTTCAACAATTACATAAGCACTTACTTTATTTGTTCTGTCAACAACAAATAAGTGTTGACCAATAGTATAAGGTTCAATTTCTTCAACTGATAATGACCTTGTTTCAGCATTATAAGAAAAACAATAACCTGAATAGGCTTCCGATAAATAAGCAGAAGAAAGAATTCGATTACCTTTTCCAATATTTCTTACATCAAGATTCTGTAATGTGTCAGATACACCAGCATCATAAACAGACATTAACACATCTCTAAGAGTTGCAGCAGTTATTAAATTTTCTTCTTCTCCTTCCACTGAAGGTAAAGTTCTGTTAATTTTTGCAATTAAATTATTCTTTTCCATAGATTAAAAATTATAAGAATTTCTTTTTTGAAAATGCACTACTAAAAGCCTTGCCAAATGAACCTGAGATTGTTGTACCTGTGATTATAACAGGGTTGTACCTGCCAACTATTCTGTATTTGAATTTGTAAGAATATAAATCTTCATTTTCATCTGTAAGCGTATAGGTCCCGGCTTCCACACTCACTTCATAAATATCATTATTTTGAAGCAGTAATACCTTTTTAGAAGTAGCAAATTCTGACAAATGTTCTATTTCTTTTTTAGTTTTATTCCCGGTGCTGCACTCAAAATTATTGTTGATTTCTTCTATGTCGGTGAAATAGCTGCTATCATTTAAGAGTTCACTTCTTTTGATATCTAACTTATGCACTTGTCTTTCGCATAAAACAGATTCAAAACCACCCATTTTATTCTTGAACCAGAATTCTTTTCCAAATTGTGGTTTTGGTACAATGTAATAAGTGATTTGTTTTGCAATCTTCACATTATGATTATCCTGCAACCATATTTCATATTTGTAAATTTCTTTTGTTGGGTCAATAGCTCCTAAATTTAATTGATCATATCCAGTTGGCACAATAAAAGTATCGAATAAATTTATAGTGTTTATAATACCTTTTATAGCACCTGATGAAGTTCCATCAGTATTATAAACTTTGGTACATAATGTTATGAAATTTATTGTAGAAGAAATGTAATTTACAAAATACAAAAACTGTTGCGCTGCTGTCCATGTTTCTATTTTTTCAATAGCAGGATCCATCAAATAACTTTTTGCAGTGGTACAATAAGTAAGATAATCGAATGAATCTGAGAATAAGTCAGCATTAACTAAACCGTCAACAGCATTTAAAGTAATACTGGTTTTAACTTCCATAATTTTACCATCATACATTTCTGCTAATTTCAAATAGTATCTTTTTACAGTCTTTTTTACTTTTTGAATAGCAGATTGATTGTACGTAGGCAAATCAACTTCCGAAAAATACTTTGAAATTATTTTACCCGGCTTAACAATACATCTTCCGTTGGTGTCTACATTATAAAGAGAGCTGGCAATATTTTCAAAAATATTTGTATCTCTTACTGATTCCAGATACACATCACAAATAGTTTTATAGCCTTTCCGTAATGTTTTATCTGCTCCTACATTATTATTAAAAAGTGTTACTGAAGGAGTACTGGAGAAAAATACAAGATTACTAAATACTCCACTTACTTTAGCCTGAATTGTAATTTTGTTTAATAAAAAACTTATGTTGAAGTTTTTCTGAAGCTGATAGTTTTTATTTAAGCTTTCAGTTATTCCCTGGACAGTACTGCCGGCAATAATTATATTACCGCTGTCATTCCATGCAGGGATTACATTAAAAACTATCACTTCATTGACTAAAGTAAAAGTTAAGGTATTCCCATTTGCAATTGCTGAATTGACTATTAAAACCATTACTTCAGTACTGCCATTATTAGAAAAAGCACTGGATGAATCTATCTTAAAAGACAGACCATTTCCACAAAAATCAAGGCTTTTAGCTGATGAATTAATTACTATCATCTTCTAACCAATTTGCAGTTATCACATCAAAATTATGAGAGCTTTTTACGCTCACAAAACATCGAATGCCAAAATTTTTTCCATCACTAATCTGAAGGCATTCTATAGTTTCAGGATCATAAGTTATTAGGGTTTTGTTAAAGCCACAGCGTGCTCTCTGAAGCATCGAAAGCATATCATCAACAATTGCTTCACACTCATCAAAAGCATCTGAGATAGCAACTTTATTGATGGTTGGTAATGATTTTGTAATTAGGAAAGCAACATCTCTAACTTTAAAACTGTTATCTCTATTACTCCCATCATATTTAAAAGGAATTACCTCTAGAATCATGTTATTGCCTGTCATATTAGATGTGCCCTTTGCAAATTCATCTAATTCCATTCTGTAAAAATGTTTCCGAGCTGAAGCATCATGAAGAATTTTCAAATGCTTCGTTGCTAAGTCCTCGAAAAATGTTACTATTTCTGAATTTTTTACTGCCATGTTTTTAATATTGATTCAGCAAAATTAATCTGGTAAACACTATATAAAAAGGACAAGAGGTTTTCAATTAATAATTAAGAATTAATAATTAAAAATTCAATACACAATTATTTAGAATTTACTTTTATCGTATCATTCAACTCGTCAAAAAAAGTATAAAGAGGGATAAAGAAAATATCATTTAGTTTTGTAAGGTCGCCTTGGCACATTCCTCTCATTACTTTATCCCAACCACTTTTTTTGTCGGTACTTCCAGTCGAATTCTTCTGGAATATCCAGATATATCTTTTTTCAATCCTCTCTCTAATAATAGAATAATTAAACATGGCTGCCATCTTAATTTCGGCAGGAACTTTTGCAATTAAAACAGCTCTTCTTTCAATATGGTTTTCATTAAAAATTATTCTAACATCTCCTTTCCAGTCATTTCTCATTTCATCTGCTTCAGGGTCTTTTTCTCTCATCAAAACTGCAAGGCATTTATCAATATAACTTTCATTCTTATTCTCAAAATAAGCAGAATAATAAGTGTCCGCAAAAGCAAATTCACCACAAGTTAGATTTTGAAATTCTGCTTTTGGACCATAAAGGATTGAGTTTTCAACTTCAATAGTATTCATATACCATTCAGGAGCAGGTTCATTATAGATGAACATCAATAGATTTTCAATATCTGCCATTCTTTCTCCTGGTATCTTTGCCTTAAATTTTTCATTCCCATGTAAGAATCTCCAAAGCAATTGACCTTTATCAATTTCTTCTAAAAGAAATAAATAATA
>JBAXLO010000266.1:0-5671 GCA_037134755.1 Bacteroidota bacterium
ATCTTAACCTTTGGTAATTGATCGCCGCTAACATACACCTTTAAAATCATATCTTGTAAGTTAGCTATCTTATAAAGTGACTTCCCAAAAGTAGTTATCTCACCCGGCTCAGTATATTTAACAAGAACTGTGCCATTATTTTCATTCTTAATATAACATTTGTTAATGGATTCGTTGATCTGTTCAACTTGTTTCTCAATACCTTTAATGTCTTTCTCAATAGTTGCAGATTGTGTTTCGGTAGCGCTAATTTGTTTATCAATAACCTCAATGGCACCGGTTATATCATCAACTTGTTTCTTTGTTGCAGCACCATCCTTATACATCTTTGCAATCCTATCATTATCTACATTTAAGTTTTTCTTTTGTTGTCTTTGAACCTCTACCTGAGAATTAACATTAGTAAGTCGCGACAGCATTGATTCCTTTTGTGTAATCAATTGTTGACGCTTAAGCGAAAGATCAACAGTATCAATAACACCTACTATCTCTCCTTCTTTTAGTTGTTTGCCTTCATCAATATTAAAGGAGATTAACTTACCGCTTCCTTGTGCTGAAATTATTACTTCAGTAGCTTCAAAGTTACCATAAGCATCTGATTTGTTACCATTATTATTGCAAGAAGCAATTGCAAGTGGCAGAATAAATATTAAATATCTTAATTTCATTTGCTGTTTATTTTATTGAAATTATAGTTTCCCTAAATTAACTAAATAATCATACTTAGCTTTTATTAACTGTATTTTATGCATCTCATAATTAATCTTAGCTTGCGTTTCGGCATTCACCTCATTCAGGTAATCTGATGAAGTTATAAATCCATTATCAAACTGCGAAGAAGTAGTCTTAGCTATTTTAGTCCTTAACGTAATAAGTTCTTGATCTTTTATTAATAATTCATCATACTTCTCTATCTCAGCTAAATCTTTTTGCTTATTAATGTTTATATTTTTAGAATAAGTATCTTTATTTAACGAAACTATATCCGTCTGCAAGTCAATTATCTTCTTATCTGTCTTTGTTTGATTCCAATTCCATAGATTCCAGCTTAATTTAGCACCTACAATATAAAAAGATTGGAAATCGTTGTTCAACATATTCAATCCCGGTCTTCCATATCCTACTTCACCGAAACCATATAGCTTAGGATATAGTTTCGAAGACAATAAACTCTTTGATGCTATCAATCTTTCTTTAGCAATATCAAAAACCTTTAACTCAGGACGAGTATTTTCTGATTCATTCACGGCAAGTGAAACAGGAATTGTCAAGGTAGTATTATCAGCAATCGAAACACTTATCAATTCGCCAAGCATCTTAATAGTAGCTTGTTTAGTTTTATTTAATTCAATAATTTTTTGATCAATATTAATGATTTCGGCATTCAATTTATCAGAACTAATTTCATTGATAGTACCATTCCTAATACCTGATTCTATTTCTTTTAGTTTAGATTTAATAGTTTGTTTTGAGATATCTAATAATTCAATATTCTTTTGAAACACTAATACTCCAAAATACAATTGATTTATTCTTTCTTTTAATTTATAAAGTTCAGTCTCTAGATTTTGCTTATCCGATTGCACTCCTAATTCTTCAATAGTTCTTTGATTCTTAACAGTCCCTCCATCATATATCAACTGATTAACATCCAAAGTTGCCTTATACATATCTTTCGACATTTCTGGAATTGTTATCTTAGGAATTACTATAGGAATCTTAGTAACATCCGATTGATAAGTCATCTGACCATTAATATTAACTTGTGGAAGATAATTTGTATTTATACTTTTTACTTTAAGTTCATTTATATTATTTAAGATGTCTTTTTGCTTGTACATCGGGTAGTTTTCAATAGCTTTTTGATAGCAAAAGTTAATATCCGGCACTTGCGCATACACATTAGAAATAAATACAGTTAAGAAAACAAGAATTATTCTTTTCATAAACATTTAAATTACAATAAGATTAATAAATAAAATATTATTATTAATCACACATCAAACTTACTACTTTTTATTAAACAAATAGAAAGTAGTAATGATTTTTTATGAATATAATTATGTGATGTTAATTATGGAATTCCTTTATTGTTTTAAATTAATAGGACGCAGCTATGCAGCTTTTTATTTATTTTGTTTTAGTACTACAAATAGTACACCGCTATGCGGCTAAAATCAGCATAGCTGCAACCTATTAATTCTTACTCCCCTTCCTGTTGTTGTTCCTGTGGAGGAGGCCCTTGTTGTTGTTGCTGTGGTTGTGGATTAGAAACTTCGTATATACGAGCAAACTTATCAAAGTTCTTCTTGGCTTTGTCAACCAAAGTGGTTATTTTGTTTTGTTCGCAAATTTCTTTTACTTTATTAGCAACATATAATCCCTGACGTTTTTCTGAATCAATACTCTTAGCATGTTTTCTATCGAATCTAAAATAGTAATCCAGTTCTTTGGAGTTTCTATCAATCAAACGATTTAAAACAGCTGTAGCTTTGTCAATTCTTCCGGCTTTTATGTAGGCTTCGGCTACAGGTATTACATAATAATTGTATGGCACATTGTTATCAGGTATAATCTGTTCGCAACGATCAAGCACTCTAATTGCTGAATCTTTTTTTCCTTCATCAAGTAAGGCATTAGCCAAACGTGCAAAGTTGTTGCGGAAGTTCCATATCATGTGTAGATTTTGTTCATCAATATAAACTTTAGGATTTTCGATACCTCCCCATTTAAATTTATTCATAACATTATCATACATGATAGCTGTATTAACAGTACTTGGTTGCCCGTCGGTGCTGTGAGCTTTCAATGGAACTAATCTATAGGTAAGTCCTTCGAGTTGGAAATAATTTTCTAATCCCAAGTATGCTTCACCACCTGTAGTGATTGCAAAATAAACAGGACGTTTCCAGTCGAAATTAGCTAATAAATCCAATACCATTAACTGTGCTTTTTGTACACCGTATCCATTAATAGTAAAGTCAACACTGTTGAGGATTGAATCTCTTAATGATTGAGGGACTACACCATATTTAACAACGGCTTCCTTGTCTACAGGTATACTAAATTTATTAGTAGGAAAATAGTTTAGATTTTTACCCATACTCATCTGACGGGTGTTATTATCATCGTTAACAAACCTCATAGCATCTTTTACATTAACAAAGATACCTTGAGCATTGGCTTCTTTATCAAAATAAACAAAGTCGCGAGTACCCTGTATGTATTTCTCTTTAGTTAAAGAAAAAGGAACGGGTTCTGATTTATAAGCTTTACGTTTAGCCTGATCGATATACCAATCGGTATTCAACAAACTAAGATTTAAAACTCTTACATCGGTACGGATTCCTTCTACTTCCTGAGCGTACCAAAGAGGGAAAGTATCGTTATCACCATTGGTAAACAAGATAGCATTTGGTGCACATGAATTCAGATAGTTCTCAGCAAAGTTTAAACATGTATATCTTCCTGAACGATCGTGATCATCCCAACCATCTTTAGCCATTAAAGTAGGAACTAAAAGGAAACATACTACCGTAACAATAATAGCTGTCATTTTAGGGTTCAGCTTTCTGCTTAAATATTCCCAGATTGCATACACCCCGAATCCTATCCACATCGCGTAAGCATAAAAAGACCCTACAAAAGCATAATCACGCTCTCTTGGTTGATACGCATACATATTTAAATAAATTTCGATGGCAATACCTGTCATAAAGAACAATAGCATCACCACAACTGCACTTTTGTAATCGCGGCTGAAATGAAACCACAAGCCAATTATTCCTAATAATAAAGGTAATAAATAAAACTTGTTTGTGCCTTTATTATTAACTCCATCAGGGATATTATCCTGTGGACCAACAAACCATTCATCAATAATTTTAATACCGGTTATCCAGTTACCATTCGTTCTTTCGCCTCTATATTGAATATCATTTTGACGACCGGAGAAATTCCACATAAAGTATCTAAAATACATTACACCTAATTGATAATCTCTGAAGAATCTTAGATTTTCTCCGAAAGTAGGTTTCTTAATGGTCTTAGTTTCACCATTACGATCAGGGACACTAATAGGCGTGCCTACTACATTTCCCCACGACTCATAAGTATCCGCATGTTCGGAACTCCACATACGTGGAAAAGGTGTACAGAATTTATCATCATACTTAGGTTCAGTATTCTTTTTATCGTCAGAGATAATATACTTACCTTTAATAGTTAAGTTTCCTGATGCTTTGTTTTCCTGAATATATTTTTCAGCTGAATTCTTTTCATAAAAGGTAGCATACTGTTTGTCACCTGACATTACTACATAAGCTTTTGTGAAAACAGGATTACCATCTTCGTACTTTTCTACAGGTGCATTATAATATTGTCCGTACAATAATGGGTTAGACCCATATTGATCGCGCTCCAAATAAGAAACTAAACCGGTAGCACTATCAGGTTTGTTTTCGTTAAGAGGCGTAAGTGCATTTGATCGGATTACTAATATTAAGAAAGTAGAGTAGCCTATCAATAAGAAAGTAAACGAAAGAATTATAGTGTTTAAAACTACTTTATGATGCTTAATAGAATATTTAACACCATAAACAATTGCCGCAATCAGTAGTGCAAAATAAAACAAAGTGCCTGTGCCGAAAGGAAGACTAAACGAGTTAACAAATAAGCGCTCGAACATCCCCGACAACTTGACTACCCAAGGTATGATACCGAAAAGAATTCCGGCTAACAACACTAAAGATAATATGGAAGATACGATAACTCCATTGCGGGTTGGGGTGTAGTTTTTAAAATAATAAACAAATACAATGGCAGGTATGCAAAGCAGGTTAAGCAAATGTACACCGATTGATAAACCAATGATATATGCCATTAAAATCAACCATCGGAATGCTCGTTTGTCGTCAGCATTTTCTTCCCATTTTAAAATGGTCCAAAAGGTGATGGCGGTTAAGAACGATGACGAAGCATACACTTCACCTTCGACAGCCGAAAACCAAAAGGAATCAGAAAATGTATAAGCTAAAGAGCCTACTATAGCACTTCCGAAGATAGCCATTACTTTAGCATCTGTTAAAACAGCGCCTTTTATTGTAGCAAATTTACGTCCAAGTAATGTCATCGACCAGAACATAAACAGGATAGTAAAACCACTAGCCAAAGCCGACATGGTGTTTACCATACGTGCTACAAGAGCAGTATTGTTACCGGCAAATAATGAAAAGAACCTTCCCATCAACTGAAAGAAAGGTGCTCCCGGTGGGTGGCCTACTTGCAGTTTGTAGGACGAAGCTATGTATTCGCCGCAATCCCAAAAGCTGGCTGTTGGTTCTGATGTAAGAACATAAACGGTAGCTGCTGCTACAAAGACCATCCATCCTATGATGGTGTTCCACTTTTTATATTGATCTACCATATTATAATTTATAAAATTGAGGCTGCGAATTTACTAAAAAATCCACGATAATTAGCTTAAATAATATTAGAATTGTGTTAGAAGTTATAATTTAATGCTATATAATAAGCATATAGTATTGTTTATTTACTATTTAGGACTTATCTATAAATCCGCAAGCTTTCGTTTAGCGTAAAGATTACCATAAGAAAAAACCAAACAGTTTTTAAAAACTGTTTGGTTTAAATCAATTAATTAGCTAGTTTC
>JBAXLO010000267.1:0-5584 GCA_037134755.1 Bacteroidota bacterium
GTAGGAATCTGGTAAATTTCAAGAAATGCAATGAATAATAAGTTGATGCTCACGCTATGGCGTGGGCTTAATTTATTTGCATTTCGGGTTACCAGAACCTCTACACAAATACGGTTATAGTCCCACGCTTTTTTATTTATCAAAATTAAATTAATAAAACTCTTCAGAGGGGCAAGAAGAAAAATAAATAATAATAACAATGAAAAAAGTTTTATTTAATTTAAAATCTTTAAGCATTATTGCTTTACTGATGTTTGCTTTAATTCTTACTAATAGTTGTAAGAAAGATAATACTAACAATTCACCAACACAACTTGCTCCAATTGCAAGTTTTACTTTCACTCAAAACAGTCAAAATGTTCCTTCTGTTGCAACTTTTACAAATACTTCTCAAAATGCCACGAGCTATAGTTGGAATTTTGGAGATGGTGCTAGTTCAACTGATGTTAATCCTACGCATACTTATACACAAAGTGGGACTTATTCAGTGATATTAACAGCTATTGGAAATGGAGGGAGTAACACAAATACGCAAACTGTATATGTTGGTGTAACGCCTCCTACTAGACTACAGTTAAATTTAAAAGACAATATTGGGAATGTTGTATCAGGTGCAACTGTCAAACTTTATGCTTCATTGTCAGATTGGACAAATGGGACAAATCAAGTTGGAACAACTCAAATTTCAGATGCTGCTGGGAATGTCATGTTTAGTAATTTATCTAGCACTTATTATTATTGGTTTGCGGAGAATGGATGTTCTAATAATGCAAATAGCGGAAATACCACAAGTAATCCATTAAATGCAAATGTAATTAATTATGGTAGTACAATACTTTCAAGTACAGGCACATTAAAATTTGTAAATACTTCAACAAATCCTTACCATGTATACATTAATGGTGTTTTATCTTTTGATATGAATGGTGGAACAACTAAATATAAGTATTATGTTCCTATTGGATATTATACATTACGAGTATTACAAATAAGTGGATATGTACTTTATCCAACAGATGAAACATTTACTGGTACTATTTCTTGCGGAACAACTTTAACAACAACATATCCTTAAACAACATCTTCCTACTTCAATAAAATAAAACATATTGATTCAAAAGCCCAGCATACTTAAGAATATGCAGGGCTTTCGTTTTTTTCTTCTCTTTTATATTTAAACCCTGACTTCGGTTATAAATATAAAAATCATAAAAAGATACTTGATAATGGGATTAATTGTTTAATTTTGTAGTGATATATTAAATAAACTATGCAGATAGTAACAGACATAAAGTACATTGTAAGGCAAGCACAACAAAATGCCTATCGCAGTATAAACCGTGCGATGGTAGTAGCATATTGGCTGGTTGGCAAACGTATAGTAGAAGAGGAACAACAAGGTGAAAGAAAAGCTACTTATGGCAAAGCTGTAATTAAAAATCTTTCAGTTGAGCTTCAAAAGGAGTTTGGCAAAGGTTTTTCGGAACGAAATATAGAGCAGATGCGTGCATTCTATTTGCAATATTCAATTCCGCAGATACTGTCTGCGGAATTACAAACTCCCGATTTTCAATTGAGTTGGTCGCATTATCAGATGCTCATTAGAATTGAAAACAAAGAGGAACGGCAGTTTTATGAAATAGAAGCAATAGCAAATAACTGGAGTTTGCGAGAACTTAAAAGACAGTTTGATACAGCTTTATATTTGCGTTTAGGTCTTAGTACAGATAAAGAAGGATTTGAAAATTTAGCAATTGAAGGACATTCAATAGAAAACACGACTGATTTAGTTAAAGACCCATATATTTTAGAGTTTCTAGACCTTAAAGAACATTATAGTTATTCGGAAAGCGATTTGGAAAATGAAATAATAAATAAATTAGAACAATTTTTATTAGAACTTGGTAAAGGATATACATTTGTTGCTCGTCAGAAAAGAATATCATTTGAAGAACGACATTTTTATATTGATTTGGTTTTTTATAATCGTTTGCTGCGTTGTTTCGTTATTATTGATTTGAAAATAGGTGACCTGAAACACCAGGATCTTGGACAAATGCAGATGTATGTAAATTATTATGATAGATTTGTAAAACTTGATGACGAAAACAAAACAATAGGCATTGTACTTTGTAAAGATAAAAGCGAAACAATGGTAGAAATTACATTACCGGAAGATAATCAACAAATCTTTGCAAGTCGTTATCAAACTGTACTCCCAAGTAAAGAAGAATTAAAACAACTGCTAATTCAGCACCACGAAATCAAATAAGACCTTATAAACCTGATAATATGAACTGTCAGGAAATTAATTGCACATTCTTTTATTCTTTTATATTTAAACCCTGCCTTTGGTTATAAATATAATCATCATCATTATAAAAATAAAAAAAACCTAATCCAATATGATACTGGATTAGGTTTTTATATTTATGTACTTTATTTGTGTATTATTTAAGTCTGTTTAAAACCAAAGCAGCTTCAACAGCGTGGTATGTAATGATAATATCAGCACCAGCTCTTTTAATAGAAGTTAAAACTTCCATCATCACTCTTTCGCCATCAATCCAATCGTTTGCAGCAGCAGCTTTTACCATTGAAAACTCACCACTAACATTGTAAGCAGCTACCGGCATTCTGAATTCAGTTTTAACACGGTAAATAACGTCAAGATAACTTAAAGCAGGTTTTACCATAACGATATCAGCGCCTTCGGCAATGTCTAACTCAACTTCGCGGATAGCTTCGTCACTGTTAGCAGGATTCATTTGATAGGTTGCTCTGTTGCCAAATTTAGGCGCACTTTCAGCAGCTTCTCTGAATGGACCATAGAAACCTGAAGCATATTTAGCAGCGTAAGACATGATAGGGATTTTTTCAAAATGATTTAAATCCAATTGCTCACGGATAATAGCAACTCTACCATCCATCATATCACTTGGAGCAATCATATCAGCACCGGCTTCAGCCAACGAAACTGATTGTTTTGCCAAGGTAACCAAGGTTAAATCATTATCCACATCACCATCAACGATAGTTCCGCAATGACCATGAACTGTATATTCGCAATTGCAAACATCAGCAATTATATAAAGATCTTTAATCTCTTTTTTGATAGCTCTGATAGCCTGTTGAACGATACCATCATGTTGACAAGCAACTGTTCCATCCTCATCTTTTTGAGCAGGAATACCAAAAAGCAATACAGCTTTTACACCACTTGCATATACTTTTTTACATTCTTCTACTACGTTTTCAACTGAGAGCTGATAATTACCCGGCATTGATTTAATCTCATTACGTACATTGGTGCCAGCAATTACAAATAAAGGCATTACAAAATCGTCAACTGATAATTTAGTTTCAGTTACCATTTGTCTTAAAACGCCATTATATCTTAATCTTCTCATTCTAGTTACCGGAAAATTCATATTATTAGTATTAAATTGTTATTATAAAAATTAATTCTTAAAGTATTCAATCATTGAGTCAATAAGCCCTTCAACATTTGATTTTTTTGCTGTAACTAAAGCCTTGAATCCTGCCTCTTCTAGTGCCTTTGAAGTAGTAGAACCTATGCTTGCCATCTTAAGGTTTTTGATTTTATCAGCATCATAAAATGAACAGAAATTATTAAATGTAGAAGGACTTGTAAAAATAATTAGATCGTATTTATTATTATTAATGAGTTCAATTATAGAAGAATCTACAGTCTTTGGTTTTTCAGTTTTATAAACATCCAAACGCTTCACAGTATTTTCTTTTGATAAGCTATTATATAAGGTATCATCTGCAAGATTGCCTAACGAAAGCAGGAACTTTTGATTAGTTGGTTTGTGTTCTTTATAGAATTCATCCAGCAAATCTTCTGAAGTATTGCCCTGACTTATAAAATGAGGAGCGTAACCATAATAATCAAGTTCAACAGCAGTTTTGTTTCCAATAACAGCTATTTTAAGAGTCTCAGGTAAAGCAGTACTGCCTTTTAAATCACTTAAATGTTTGAAGAAATTTACTACACCGTTTTTACTTGTAAAGATTACCCAGTTAAATTCATTTAAGTTATTCAACAAATTTAAATCATCTTGTGAAGGAGTTGTAGGTGTAATCTCAATCATTGGCAAGGACACTAATTTAGCTCCTTGTTTCTGTAGTAATCCCGGAAGTGTATCACCAGCTTCAATAGCTCTGGTTGAAATGATAACTTTATCTTTTAAAGGCATAGTGCCTTTAACTTCAGTTAGGTTAATATCTCTAATGGCATCAAGAATTTCTTTCCCACCATTTTCAAAAAGTTTCTTAGCAATAGCTTTTGAAGCTTCAACAGCATCTTCTACCTTGCAGTTTATTGTTTCTTTTAAAAACTGACTTCCGTCAATACTTGAAATAAAACCTGTCAACTGGAAATTATCTCCTTCAATTTTACTATGACTACCAACAGGTATCTGACAACCACCTTCTAAAGTCTTCAAAAAAGCACGTTCAGCAGAAGTAGTTATCATTGTTTCTTTATCATTGATCTTAGAAAGTAAATCTTCAATAAATGGATCGTTTTCTCTAATCTCAATTGCTATAGCCCCCTGACTACATGCAGGAATCATAACTGTAGGGTCAATTAATTCAGAAATAAACTCACTCATTTCTAATCTTTGCAAACCTGCCGCAGCCATTATCATCACATCGCAATAGCCTTCCTGCATCTTACGGATACGGGTATTTACGTTGCCACGTATCTCAACTATTTTAAAGTCTTTATTTATTTTTAGTAATTGTGCTTTTCTTCTTAAGCTTGAAGTTGCAATGGTATGTTCGGCAGTAAGATCTTTCAGCTTCATGTTGTTACTGCTGATTAAAGCATCTCTTACATCGCCACGTTGTAGAACTGCACCTAATTTTGCACCTTCCGGGAAAGTGGTAGGTAAATCTTTTAAACTATGTACAGCCATGTCAATTTCGTTGTTGAACATAGCTACTTCCAATTCTTTTGTGAATAAGCCTTTGTCTCCAATTTTAGAAAGTGGAACGTCAAGGATTATATCTCCTTTTGTTTTTATTATTTCTATCTCGAATACTATTTCAGGATATTTTGCTTCAAGTTCTTCTTTTACTCTATATGCCTGGTATAATGCTAGCTTGCTTCCTCTGGTTCCTATACGGACGGTTTGTTTCATTAATTTAGATTAAACAGTTGGTTTACTAATTGGATTTTATCTTGTTGTCTACCGTTGTCAGTCAGTGTCTTTACATTATTAATCATCGCATGAATTAATTTATTTGTAATTTGTTCGGCAACCTGAGTAGCTTTTGGATCGTCAAATTCTTTTTGATTCTTAATATATCCTTCTATTTCAGGTTTGCTTATACCATGGAAATATTTACAGATACTTTGAAAAGTAGGGATTAAATTTCTTGAGTGAATCCAATTAGCAAAATCTAATACAAGTTCTTCAATGATTTCTTCAGCAGCATACACTTCGCCACGTCTTTTTTCAACATTATCATCAATAATATTATTCAAATCATCAATATCATAAACGTGCACGTTTTCAACTTCTGCCACATCTTTAGCAACATTACGGGGAAC
>JBAXLO010000268.1:0-5573 GCA_037134755.1 Bacteroidota bacterium
TGTCAATCATGCGCATACACTGTGTGCATGAGTTATATTTGTCTTTATAAGTATCAAAGCTCTGATTGGTTAAATCTACAATCTGAAATAAAGGCAATGTGCTGTCAACAGGATTAAAAACTGCCATGGCTTTATAGTTATCTTTAAGATTTGGATTGTTAACATGATTGAAGTTCTTCATGTAACCCATGTTGTACAAATGTTTATCCAGACCATACATACCTGCATTAATAGCAGCAACAAGTCCTTTCATTTCACTCCAGTCTTTAACAGTACGAAGCAGACTATCGTGTTCGGTAGCTGAGATAATATCAAACTTAAAGTACTTAGGATCTATCTTTAGAATAGTTACTTTAGAATCACTAATACGGGTTATCTTAGGAGCCTTCACAACAGCAGCTGACAAGCCTTTTTCTATATGCTGCCAATTGAAAGTTTTTACTACTTTATATTTCTTCTTAGCTTTCGCTGAAACAATAGTAACATTAAAGATAAGACACAATATTAAGATTCCTTTAAAGTATTTTTTCATTAGATAGATTATTATTAAACAAAACCTAACAGGTGGGGTGTTAAAAATTTGAAACCATGTAAACATAATATCCTTAATAATTAGATTAGTACATAATAATATTAATGAATGGTTTTCACCCTAAAAATATTCTTATATTTTAAGCTATAAAATCTGATTATTATACTATTTAATAAATTAAAAAATCAAAATAATGGAACGAACACGAAAATGTATTTTTTACACCCCACCTGTTAGGTTTAACATCTATATTGTTTAGATAAAATTTGTTTCTTTCTTACAGTTTAGCAATAATTGCATCAGCCATTTGAGTGGTAGAAGCAGCACCTAATTTAACTGAATCCACTGAACCACGCATCTTCTTCATATCATAACATTGAACATTGCCTTCTTCAACAACTTCAGCAATAGCTTTCTGGATTTTATTAGAGATTTCTTTTTCTCCAATATAATCAAGCATCATACATGCTGACATTATCATAGCAATAGGATTAACGATTGAAGTTTCAAAATCAGCATACTTAGGAGCAGATCCGTGAGTTGGTTCAAATACTCCAACACCATCTTCGCTGAACTGAGCACTGCATGCAAAGCCTAAACCACCAATTAAACCTGCAAAACCATCAGAAATAATATCACCAAACATATTACTTGCTACAACAACATTATATTCTTCAGGATTCTTTGTTAACCACATCATTTGAGCATCAATATTGGTATCCCAAACTGCGATTCCAGGATAGTCTTTCTTGCCCATTTCTTGAGCAATCTTAAGCATCATACCTGAAGTTTCGCGAACAACATTTGGCTTTTCGCAAACTGTAATGCCTTTAAATCCTTTTTCCTTAGCATATTCAAAAGCTGCTCTGATAATACGACTAGAGTATTTACGGGTTAAGATACGAGTAGAAACTGCAAGATCTTCTCTTGGACACCAGTCAAAGTTTTCTTTAAATTTCTTGTGTGTCATCAATGCATCATAAACTTGATCAGGTGGATTAGTCCACTCAACACCACCATATAAACCTTCAGTATTCTGGCGGAAAATCATAGTGTCAACTATTGGTTCTTCAATAGTATTATTAGGACCACGACGAATAAAGTTTAAAGGATTTCCTTTAAAAGTCTTGCAAGGACGCATGCAAATGTCAAGGCCAAAGTGCTGACGCATCGCAACGATAGGACTGTAATAAACATGTCCTTTACCTCTTAATTCAGGAGCTAATTCAGCTTCTGCTTTGTCTTTAGGTTTAGATGTGATAGCACCGAACAAACCAATTTTATGTTCTTCTAATAATTTAATAGTACGTTGAGGTAGAGGATCGCCTTCTTTGCACCAATAATCCCAACCAATGTCACCATTTACGTAGTTTGCTTCAAATCCGGCAGCATCCAAAACTCTGATTGCTTCGTCGAGTACTACCTTGCCGATACCATCTCCGGGCATCGCTACTATTGTTCTTTTTGCCATATCTTTAATGTTTTAGTTTAAAACTAATTTTGATTAATTTGAGTCGCCAAAATTACAATACATTCTTCAATAAACAAGCGTTTTATTAAAAAATATTTAAAATAATTTCTCAACATTATTTCTTTCTGCTGAACCAATATTTCTCAATCTCTTCTAATGTTTTACCTTTAGTTTCTGGAGCAAGTTTCCATGTAATTAAAAAAGCAGGTACACACATAAGCGCAAATATCCAGAAAGTAAGTGCAGGTTTCAATACTTCGAGCATCCATGGAAAGGTTTGTCCCATTAAATAGGTTCCAACCCAGAGTGTGAGTGTGGCTATGGACATTGCTCTTCCCCTTATATAAGTAGGATAAAACTCTGATAACATTGTCCAGATTACAGGGCCAAATGAAAAAGCAAAGAATGCACAATATACTAACATAAAGATTAATAACCAAATGTTATTACTCACATTAATTGAGAAGAAAAGTCCGATAAGCATTAAGCATACTGACATCCCAACAATCCCAATCATTAATAAAGGCCTCCTGCCAAGCTTATCAATCTTCCATAACGCAACTATAGTGAAGATACAATTTATTAATCCGATTAAAACTTGGCTTTTAAGAGTGTCAGCAGTACTTAAGCCTGCCTGTGCCATAATTTTTGGACCATAATATATAATTACATTAATGCCTGTAAACTGAGAAAGAATTGCTAATGACATTCCTATAATCAGAGCAAGTCGGAGACCGGGTTGAAATAATTGTTTGAGAGATCCTGTTTCTTGCTTCAAGGTCTCGTTGATATCATCTATCTCTTTTTTTGCCTCTTCTTTTCCCAATACTCTGGTTAATATTGCTTCTGCTTTTGTACTTTTACCTTTTGAAGTTAACCAACGAGGGCTTTCAGGGACAAAGAATAATAATCCAAAGAATATTAATGCCGGAATAGCGCCGGCACCAAACATACTTCTCCATACCTCATCATTTATTATCCAATTTAATACACCCGTAAAATTATAATGGCTTGAAGAGATATTTAACAACCATGAATTTACAAAATAAGCACTTAATATACCTATTGTGATTGCAAATTGATAGAGTGAAACCAAACGACCTCTGATATTGGGCGGTGAGATTTCTGAAATATATAAAGGAGCAAGCATTGAAGCAATTCCAATACCTAATCCTCCTATCATTCTGTAGGCAATTAATTGGGTGTGATCAATTGCCAATGCACATCCTATTGCTGAGACTGTAAATAAAACACTTGATGTTAAGAGCGTAAACTTTCTGCCAAATTTATCGCTAATCATTCCAGCTACTGACACACCTATTATACATCCAAGTAATGCTGAACCTACAAACCAACCTTCCATTATTGCATCGAGGTGATATTTAGTAGTTACAAAATTAATTGTACCACTAATAACTGCTGTATCATATCCAAATAAAAAACCGCCAAGTGTTGTAATTGCGGTTATAAAACTTAAATAGAAAATACTTTTATTTTGTTTCATTGTTTATTAGTTTTTATATTAATAAGTACATTTTCTTGCTTCATCACTAAAGGCTTTAATAAGATTAAAATCAGCATCAAAGAAATGGTCTGAAGGAGACAAAATAAAACCTCCACCCTCTCCTGTTTCTTCAAAACAACGTCGAACTTCTGCACGGGTTTCCTTTTCGGTGCATCCTGTAAAGAAATGAAACTGATCGAAACCTCCTATCATACATACTTTAGCTCCTATTCTTCGCTTAGCTTCAGCTAATATTGTATCGCCTCCCATACCTTCGGGAGTAAAAGTTTCCATTGCATCTACTTTCATATCAGCAATGTTTTCGAGTATCGGCATCATTCCACCACAAGTATGATAAACTACTTTCTGACCAGCTTCGTGGGCTGCAACCACCAGAGGTTCATCATAAAAAGCAACAAAATCATCAAAGATATCAGGAGAAATAACTGTTGTGGAAGCATCACCACCACCATGGTCTATTAAATCATAATTAGCCCCTTTCATTGACCTTACATAAGGCAGTTTATGTTCCATCAGAATTCTAAGAAATGCATGTACCCAATCAGGATCTTCGAAGGTAGCCATAATAAGTTCCTGTATGCCAAATAAACAGGCAGCATCCTGCCAGCAACCCGGCTGCCCAAGTCCATCAAAGAAAAGCATACTTCCTCTTAGCATTCCTCTATTGCCAAAATCTGCGGCAGCTTTGTTAATTGCATCAATATCACACAGTGGCGAAGTGATATATTTAGCAATAATATCAATATCATTTTTCTCTTTAATCAAGCGTTCGGATATCCATGAGGTGTGGATATTTGATTGCAAGACCATCGAAAGCGTTTTATCGGGAGTAATAATATTAAGTCTTTTAGTAGGAAAATTATATCCATCGAGCGTTATGGTTTCAAACCTCCAATTGTCCGAACAAATTCTGGCAGTTTCAAGGAAACCTAATTTACCCTGTGTAGGATCATAATACTCTCCTTTGTTGGGTTTTGTTGCCGATATCCAACAGATAGGATCAAGTTTAAATTCATCAAAGAAATCCTGAACATCCTTACCGGGCATATATTTATCCATAAACGAATCCAATATATGATGTGTTGTTACCGGCAATCTATCTGTTTTCTGATGATTTAAGGCTCTGTTAAAACGTTCTTTTGCATTCATGTTTTCATTATTAATAGATTTATAAATCAAATGGTTTAATCCATTTTGATTTGTATCAATAGCTTTCTTAAAACAAAAATATTCATCTATAATTTTAATCCTACTATTATATTTATTAGAGGGTTCAAATATACGATACATTCTTGAATCTGCAATTGTTTTATTTTATTATTTAATAAATATATTTCTCAACATTATATATTAATTAATGTTAGTATCTTTACAACGAAATTTAATCATAAAGAAAATGGAAAAGATTACTAAGAAATATACTAATGGTGAGGTAACTATAATATGGAAACCTGATTTATGTATTCATGCAGCAATATGCTTTCGACAATTACCTGATGTCTTTAAACCCGGCGAACGTCCTTGGATAGACCCTAATGCTGCCACAACTGAAGAATTAATTAATACAATAAAGAAATGTCCAACTAAAGCTCTTCAATATGAAATGAATGAGAAATTAGATGGCAAATCAGCTGATAATGAATCACCTATTATTATTACAGTTATGAATGATGGTCCTTTTATTATTGAAGGTGCATATAAAATTCAAGACGAAAAAGGAAATGAAATTATCCTTAAGGATAACAATTCATTATGTAGATGTGGAGCTTCTAAAACGCAGCCGTTTTGTGATGGAGCACATGAGGATATTAAGTTTAAAGACAACTCATAATGATAATTGCATTGTACTAATTTAATCAATCTTATCTTAAATACAGTAATTTATTTGACATAACAATTAGTCAGAAAAAAAACCTTCATCATTGAGTTGATGAAGGTTTTTTATGTGACCTCTCCCCAACCCTTTCCAAAGGAGAGGGAGTAAGAAGGAGTCTCTACTTTTTGTTTAGATAAGAAAAAGGATTAATAACATTAGCTCCAAGATT
>JBAXLO010000269.1:0-5521 GCA_037134755.1 Bacteroidota bacterium
GATTAAAATGAGATTTATTTAAATTGAAATGTTATTTGTAGCGTTCGTCTGGAAATTTAAAGGGGTTGAAAAGTTATTTATAGAGTTTAATTGGAAAATTATTGGGAATAAGAAGTTATTCAATAAGTTCAGATGTAAATTTATTGACATTTATAAATAACTTAAGGAGTTGAAGAGGAATTTTATTGACATTGTGAAGTTATTTATTGAGTTGAAGAGGAATTTTATTGACATTGTGAAGTTATTTATTGAGTTGAATATTTTTTTACACTCGATTTTTAGGGAAATTAAAAGAACTTAAGTTTGGAGTTTGGAAATGCCTAAATATTTAAAAAAAACAAATATTACTATTGTTAGAAAATTAATAGCACATTTTTTAAAAAAATATTAACGATACAAATTATACCATAATATTAATAGATTATGAATTTAGCCATGATATTGAATAATAGCAATTATAAGCATACCTTATTATATAATAATTTTTTGAATAAATTATTCCCCAATGAACCTAATCCAACTTAAACCACGCAAATCATTGAATAAAGCCTTTTTGAAAGTGAAGGCTAAAACTTTTGTTTTACCTGACATTTATTTCTCCCAATTGGTTTGCCAGCTTTATGGGTTGAGTGCGGAGGAGAAGGGGATTGTGGAGGGGAAGAGTTAATTACAAATTACGAAAAAAATGAATAATTAAAAAAAACTTATTTCAAATTATAAACTTTAGTATCAATGAATACAGCAACAACATTAAACCTTTTTACCTTATTCCTATACAATAATAAGGTTGAGAAGATTTGTGTGTTAAATAGCTACTAAGGTTGTTGACTGGAAATAAGGTTTAAAGAAAATATTATTTTTAACTAAGGTTGTTGACTGGAAATAAGGTTTAAAGAAAATATTATTTTTAACTAGGGTTGTTGACTGGAAATAAGGTTTAAAGAAATGAGAATTGTCCAGTTAGAAGTAGTTTGCACCATTGCAACAAACTACTACCACATTGAGTTAATATAGTATAATTGGATTTTTTACTAAAACCTGTAATTTTTATTCTTCATCATCTTCATCGGTTTCATCATTAAGTATATCAAAACCTAAAAGATTAGCTATTATTTTCTGATAATACTCCACAGCTTTATAGTTTTTTATTTTTTTATTTATTACTAACAAATTCATATATAAAACACTTCTCAATGAATCTCCTTCTTTTGTCAACTCAACTGCTTTTTGAAGATAATCTATTGCTTTTTTCGCATCACCTTCATCATTAAATTGAGTTGCACCTATATTATTATACACCTCAGGGTAATTTGGTTTTATTTTTAAAGCCTCCAGAAAATTATGCATAGCCATATAATGATCTCCCATACTACAATATACGGTACCTATATGATAATAAACTTCTGCCTTATCGGGATATATTTCAAGTATGTCACTAAATATTTTAATAGCTATACTATAATTACCCAACTCCGCATTCATCGAACCAAGATTAAATTTTACATCTAAATTATCAGCATCTTTTTCATTATACTTTTCAAAACGTTCTTTGGCTAAAGCAAATTCTTTTTTCATTGAATAAGCATAACCTTGTTGAAAAAACTTATCCATATTAAAATCCTCATTTTCATCAGGTATTAAGTTAAAGGTAGTAATTAAATTATCCCATTCTTTTTTCTCTAAATAAATTTCAGTTAAGTCAATTATCGATTCAAAATCTTCTTTATCGACTTCTACAGCTTTATTATAACTTTCAATAGCTTTATCCGTTTGGCCCATTACATTATAGTCTACACCCAATTCATAATATATACTACTTATATCTTGTTTATCATCTACAAGTAGTAAAATCATATTTGCTATGCTTATACTTTCTTCTCGTTTTTTCTGCCTCCATAAGTTGGTCATTAACAATTGTAGAATTACTGCAGTATCGATTGGGAAATCAATCAATGCTTGTCTGATTAATTTTTCCTCTTCTTCAAAATCTTCAGTATATTTAGTAATTTGGTGTAAATGTCTTGGAAAGTAATTTAGTTTTTTCATGTATTATTTTTTTTAATTCGTTTCTTAATTTATATTTTCATGATTCGTTTTGTTTCTATCAAAACTATTTTTTTTTATTTCTTCAACAAATTTCAAACTTACGTTTTTCAATTGGAATTTTTCTAACACTTTCAATCTTTGACAATATTTATCAAGTGTTTTCTTAAAATCTTTTATATTTGGTAAATCATCGTAAAAGATATCTAACATAGCTTCTTCTAAATCCCATTCAGTCAACCATTCTTTTATTAGTGATTCACAAACATCAAGAAAGATATCATCAGTTTTGCAATCACTAGCCAATATCCCAAATTGTAAGGTTAAATCATGATGAAATTTTTCTGCTGTTATAATAATTGCATCATAGGTTTCTTGTGATAAATCGTCTGTATCCATTAATTATTTATTTTTAATTATTAATTCCTTCTCTTTTGACATCTCTACTTTACTGTAATCATTTTCCACCCTCCACAATCCTAATCTCCTCCACACTCAACCCCTAAAGCTGGTGAACCATTTGTTTGATTTCGATATAAGTCATTTATTGTTAAATTATGGGTTTTAAATATTGCATACAAAAGTAAGGTTTTATTTGAAACAAATGGAAATAAAATAAATAAAATCACAAAAAACAAGAAAAAAACATTAGAGATTTAGCATAGTGATATTTATAGATAATAACATTCTGAAACTACAATAATTACTAAAAGTGTGAGTATTGTTAGAGAAGCTTTTAATCGTTGAAATATTTTGTACATTTTTTTTTACAAATCAAAAATTGTTGTTCCTGTTGCAAACAGGACTGGAAATGCTATAAAAATGAGTTGACGTGATATAAACACGACTGGAAATGATAAAAAAATGAGTTGTAGCGATCTAAAATGAATAATCGTGATCTAAAAATTAATTGTCGTTAATGAAAAATGAATTGATATGACCTGAAAATAGATGAAGATTTTTTTAAAATGAGTTGACGCCGCATAAAAATGAGTGAACGTCGTATAAAAATGAGTGAACGTCATATAAAAATGAGTTGACGCCGAATAAAAATGACTCGACGCGGTATAAAAATGAGTGATCGCCGAAACACAATTAGAAATTATTCTGTAGTAATTAAAATGCACATAATAAGACTTGTAATTTTTTTAAAGTACCCTCCCCGCCCCAGAGTAATATTTAGCATAGTAAGCCTCGTCGAGGCTGTTGATCATTACCCCTTTGGAAGTAGAAGCGTGCACAAACCTCTTCTTACTAATATAAATGCCAACATGCGAGATCTTTTGCCCTTTAATTTTGTAAAAAATGATATCGCCTTGTTGCAATTCGTCAATATTTACAGCATGAATATCCATTTGCATATCCTCCGCACGTCTTCGGAGAGTTATACCGTAAAACTCATTATAAAAAGTATTAACAAAACAGGAACAATCAATCCCCTCGCGACTACAACCGCCAAACTTATACGGAACTCCAATCCACGAAGCAATCATTTTAATGAAATCCATGTCCTCGTAGCCCTCCAATTCGTAACCCAGCTTAATAGAATATTCTTTATAGAAAGAAATATTGCTGTCTTTTTTCAAAATCTTTTTATTTTCTTTAATAGGATTAGATACATCATGTGTAGTTCGGCATGATATCGTGAATATCAGCAAAAACAGCATGCCAGTTATAAATATGAAGTGTCGCATAGATTTCATTTTGCAAATATACTAACAATATTTAACATGTATTTTATCTAAATTGAAGTTAATGTTAATAAATATTATGAAATTATTATTAATTATTTAAGTAATTTCCTTAATTTTGCAAACGGATTTATAATAATATCCAATTTATATTGTTTTACTGTTATTAAATACTTTAAGGTAACTAACTAGGGAATGATTATGCGTATAACTTGCATGAAAAGAATAATTAAGAACAAATACATCATAGGAACAATCTTATTGTTTTTAGTTTTGCAGTTTAATAATATGGCATTTGCAGGCGAAAAAGGAAAGTTCAATGCCGGCGAAATGATTGTTGAACATATAAGCGATGCCTATGAATGGCACATTGTTACAGTTGGCGAAACACATGTTTCGATACCTTTACCGGTTATACTTATATATAATGGAGAGCTTAAAACTTTTTGTTCCTCTAAATTCAATCATGGTGCTAGTAGTTACGAAGACTTTAAGATTTCAGAAGAAGTTGCCCACAAAGGAAAAATAGTTCATATTTCTAAAGATGCCAGCGGAAAAGAGATTGAAGACGAAAACTTACCTTACGATTTTTCTATTACTAAGAATGTAATGTCCTTATTTATTAGTGTCTTTCTTATACTATTGTTGTTCCTAACTATCTCACGCTCTTACAAAAAGAGAGGGATGGCGTCTCCAAAAGGTTTTGCATCCTTATTAGAACCAATTATATTATTTGTAAGAGACGATATTGCAAAATCATCTATTGGAGAGAAGAAATATGAGAGATACTTGCCGTTTTTACTCACAGTATTCTTCTTTATTTTCTTAAATAACTTATTGGGATTAATACCTTTCTTTCCGGGAGGAGTTAACTTAACAGGAAACATTGCAATAACGTTAACACTTGCAGTATTTACATTCCTTATTACTTCGTTTAGCGCAAACAAAGCTTACTGGAAGCATGTAATAAATGCTCCAGGGGTGCCATGGTGGTTAAAGTTACCAATACCATTGATGCCTATCGTTGAAATAGTAGGATTATTTACAAAACCATTTGTATTAATGGTCCGTCTCTTTGCCAACATAACTGCTGGACATATCATAGCCTTAGGGTTTATAAGTCTTATATTTATCTTTGGCGAAATGAACGTGGCTTTAGGTTATGGAGTGTCGGTAGTATCAGTAATCTTTTATGTTTTCATGGGATTACTAGAACTATTGGTGGCATTTATCCAGGCTTATGTGTTTACTTTGCTAAGTGCATTGTATTTTGGAATGGCTATTGAAGAACATCATAAAGAACACTAAAATCAATTACGAATTACGAATTACGAATTACGATAAAAATTATTAACAATTAAGAATAGGTATTAATAAATTGAGATTTTTTTAACACAATAAATACAAATTAGTATGTCAGTATTAACAGTTTTATTACAAGCAACAGCCGACCTGAAACCAATCGCAAAGATGGGCGCAGGTATTGGAGCTGGTATTGCAGCAATCGGAGCAGGTATCGGTATTGGTAATATCGGTAGAGGTGCTTTAGAATCTATTGCCCGTCAACCGGAAGCAGTTGGTGATATTCGTTCAAACATGATTATCTCAGCAGCGTTGATAGAAGGTGTTGCATTCTTCGCTATTGTAGTTTGTTTATTGATCGTTTTCATGTAACAAACAATTTTATCTTCCTCATTAATGCGATTGGCGGCGATGAGGAAGGTTTTTATTCATTAAAGAAATTAATTTTATAAAGATATGGGTTTAGTAACTCCGAGCATAGGACT
>JBAXLO010000270.1:0-5504 GCA_037134755.1 Bacteroidota bacterium
AACAAAAGGAGCATTAAACATTCGTGGAGACGAGCTGACAAAAGTAGCAAGGGATTCAGATGAAAAGCTGTGAAACTTGGTATATTTCATACAAGCAGACTTAAGTAGTATCACGATAAGGATCCTTTGAATCCTGAATACAAGCTGATGTACGAGCGTACGAAGCCTTTATCAGAAGCTGCCTTGGCTTTATTTATTGAAAAAAATAGTGTAAAAGGTACACAGATGGACCAAACATTGACGGTTCGTAATCATTTGAAAAGAATAAAAGGGGCAAAAGGTTTGGCTCGTGATTGGTACAACCGTACAGCTGCGATTTATGCTGTAAAAAATCCCGGAAGGATGAAAGCTATCTGTAGTAGTGGTTTGAAAACTTTTAATGGTAAGATAGATGATGTTATACCGGCATTAGCTACTCTTGCTCTGAATATTGGAGATGATTTGAATCCGTTAGTGGTTGCTATTAAAACAAAAGTTGATGCCAAATATGCAATTATTAATCCTGATTGCGAATTACAGGTTGAAGATATAGGTGCTACAGGTTTTATATATGATGATTTAACTACAGCATGTAGCCTGCTAATGAAAATGGAATATAGAAATTAGGGAAGGCTAATGGACAGCCATCCTAATAACGAAAATAATATTCAGGAATCATTCCATGATATGGAATTATTATTGGTCAAACAACAAACAAAATGGGATATTAGTCTGAATACTACATCGCCTATAGATATTGGCAGACACATACAGATAGCTATAAGTAAGCTTAGAGCTTTAGTTAAAGGTGGTAATGCTAAGATGTATCTGGTTTCTACTCAGGGTGGCATTGACAGCCTAGCTGTTGAATTGATTGATGGTGTTGAGAGAAAATTTACAGCCGCCGATTTTCACTTTGCCGATTACAGTAAAAATCGCCATCTAACTATTGTTAGAAATTCTATTTTGCCATTACTTTTTAAACTTTTTTTATAAATAAAAACATAGGGTACTTAAAATTATATTACAACTAATAATACAATCTAATAATTAAAGCTCTGTCATTAATTTGGCAGAGCTTTTTTTATGGTTTTATTAATGAAAATAATCATTTAATCTTATCAATAATTAATTAAAAAATGTGTTTTGTGACTATTTATATATATATATTGTATGAAATATAAATAATATAGTTAAATAAATGTTAACATAAACTACTGTAAAAAGTCAATAAGCAGAAAATAAAGGGTGAGGAATTACTTAAAAAATAAAGCTATAGCTTTAAGTAAACTTAGTCATTGTTCTACATGATAAATATCAACATGGTAGTAATTTTGGGCTGTAAATAAATTAATTGTGAACTCATATTTATACGATTTTACTTGTTTTTCTTTTCTTTTATTCGTATCTTTGTATTACTATATTATATATATAGTATAATTAATCTTTAATTTAACAACTACTAATGGTAGTAAGGAGGTACAAATGGAAAATATCTTATACAAATACATGGTTGAAAGATTTAAAGAAGATAAAATTGATAAAAAACACACACCTAATCTTCCTTTTATTACAATTTCAAGAGAATATGGTTGTCCTGCCAAAGAGATTGCAGCATTACTTGTTGAGAATCTTAATAAACAAATTGCAAAAGATAATGTAATCCCACCTTGGCGATGGATAAGTAAAGAGATATTAGAAGTCGCTTCAGAAGAATTGAATGTTAATCCATCGAGAATAAAATTACTATTCGGTAATGAAAAAAGAGGTATAATTGAAGAAATACTAACTTCATTATCTCAAAGATATTATCATTCGGATCAAAAGATAAGAAAAACATTAGCTCAAGTTATTACAGATTTTGCTTTTGATGGTAATGTGGTTATTGTTGGAAGAGGAGGAATTGCTGCTACACTTGAAGTAGTGAATGGATTACATATACGATTGATAGCCCCAATTGAATGGAGAGCTAACAAAATAAAAGAAAGAGGGTATTGTGATTCTATTGAACAAGCAAAACAAATAGCTTATGATACCGATAAAAAGCGAGCAGAATTTATTAATTCAATGAATAAGAAAACAATTGATAATACTTCATTTGATCTTACTTATAATTGTCAATTTTTAAATAAAGATGAAATTGTTTCATCAATTATTTATCATCTTAAGATGAAAGGAATGATTTAATCATTTACGAATTAAAGAAAGTTGCTTAGTTTTAACAAAAAAGCCTGTCAAATAATTGACAGGCTTTTTTATTTGTATTACAATCTAAAATGTTATTATTTAATACTTTTATCTGTTTGCATCATAGCCATCATCTGTTTCATAGTTTTTTGCATGCCTTCGGTACTACCATCTAAAAAGATAACGTTACCTTTTCCATACTCTGCGAAATTCTTGATAGATTCAGTCCACATGCTAAAAAGGATAACACTAATATCCATATTAGCTTGTTTCATTTCTTCAGCAGCCAAACTCATACCCTTGGCTACTTCTTCGCGGAATAAAGCTACTCCCTGTCCACGTAAACGGGCAGCTTCGCGTTCAGCTTCAGCTGAAATCTTTATTGCATTACCTTCTGCCTGCGCAGCTTTTGTTTTGGTAATTAATAAAGCTTGTCCTTCATTTTCGGCAGCAGCTTTAAGGTTATTACTTGCTACTACTCTACTCATACTTTCAATAATAGCCTGATCAAAAGTAATATCATTTATCTGTAGATCTTGTAAATGATAACCCCAGGTTAATAAAGTATGATCAATTTGTTGTTTTACATACTCTACTATTTCTCCACGGAGAATAAGTATTTCTGCTTGTTTTTTTGTTGCTACAAAAGCACGTATCGAACCTTCAATAGTACGAATAAGTGCTTGCATAAAATCTCTGTCGCTAATAAATTTAAAAGCAACATTCTTAATGTTTTCTTCATCCTGATTAAATACAGAATACAAAAGCATAGATTTAAAATAAACATTCGCCTGATCAACTGTTACTGCTTGAAACTCCAGTTCAACTGAACGGTTCTGAATACTAATTTTCTTAAATACTACTTCCAAAAAAGGTATCTTAAAGTTAAGACCTGGAAATAATACTCTACGATATTTCCCAAACATGGTAACAACTGCCATGTTTCCTTGTGGAACGGTAACCAAACCGCTTAAAATAATTACAAGGATAATAAATCCTGCAATTGGTAATGCATACTCTGCCATCATGATTTATTTTTTTAATGATTAATACTAAAATAATAAGTTTTCAAAAGTACTTCTTTTATCAATGCGAAAATAATATTTCATCATTTTTATTTTTTTAAAATAATTCGACTAATAAGCTACTTAGATAAAACAGCAAAAAATTAAAGAAATATTTCTCAAAAAATCATCAAAAAAGTAATAATAAAGTTTTTTTTAACGGAATTTTTATTTAATATTGTTGAGTGGAAAGTTGGAATATTTAAATAATATATAAGCTTGTTATTTAGAGATGTAGTTATTATTTAAGGAAAATATATATTTTAATGTGTTTTGGGTGCATATACAAAAATAAATATGAAAAGTCAAGTGAAAATAAATTTTTTTTTAAACTATTTTAGAGGGAATTTTGTTGAAAAAATCAGGACTCCTTTTATTATATAGAAGAATGATATTATTTTCAAAATAGAAAGAAAAACTAAATTAAAAAATGCTAATAAAATCAGGATGTTAAAAACGAAAGATATCGATTATTTAATTGTTTGGGGAAATTGCTTAAAAATTATTCAGGATAATCTTGGAAATAGCCAGAGTTATAAAACCTGGTTCGAACCTATTAAACCTGTTAAATTAGAGAACAATGTGCTTACCATTCAAGTACCTAGTCAGTTTTTTTATGAATGGTTAGAAGAACATTATATTGGGCTACTAAAGAAGACAATAAAAAAAGAATTGGGTGTAAATGGGAGATTAGAATACAGTATTATAATGGATAATTCTAATTATGGAAAGGAACCATATACAATTCAAGTTCCAACATCAAATAAAAAAGCTACTCAAAACCAAGCTGTAAATATGCCAATAGATATAAATAATAATTCTTCAAAAGAAATTCCTAATCCTTTTATTATTCCAGGATTGAAGAAAATAAAAGTTAACTCTCAGTTAATTGATCATTATTCTTTCGATAATTTTATTGAAGGAGATTGCAATAGATTAGCAAGATCAGCAGGATATGCTGTGGCAGAAAATCCGGGAAAAACTGCGTTTAATCCGTTACTTATATATAGTAATGTAGGCTTAGGTAAAACACATTTAGCTCACGCTATTGGAATCCAAGTGAAAAACAATTTCCCTGAAAAGATTGTATTATATGTAAGTACTGAGCAATTTATTCAGCAATATATTGACTCTATAAGAAATAATAACCATAATGATTTTATACATTTTTATCAAATGATGGATGTATTAATCATTGACGACATTCAGTTTTTAGCTGGGAAAGAAAAAACTCAGGATGTGTTCTTTCATATATTTAATTACCTACACCAACGAGGGAAACAAATTATTATAACATCCGACAAGGCTCCTGTTGAACTAAATGGAATGGAACCAAGATTAATTTCACGTTTTAAGTGGGGTTTATCAGCAGATCTTCAAATACCAAACATTGAAACAAGAATTGCAATTCTACAAAAGCGATTATATAAAGATGGTATAGAAATGCCTGCGGAGGTAATAGAATATCTTGCTTATAGCATAACTAATAATATCAGAGAATTAGAAGGAGCTTTGATTTCACTATTAGCACAATCTTCATTAAATAACAAAGTTATTACGCTTGATTTAGCAAAGCAGATGATAGATAAGTTTGTAAAAAACACAACACATGAATTATCTATTGATTTTATCCAGAAAATTGTTTGTGATCATTTTAATATCTCAGTCGAAAAGATTAGTTCTAAAACTCGTAAACGTGATGTTGTTCAGGCTAGACAGCTTGCAATGTATTTTTCGAAGAAATTAACAAAATCATCCTTAGCATCTATAGGTTTACAGTGTGGTAATAAGGATCATGCAACGGTATTACATGCTTGTAGAACCGTAAGTAATTTATTAGAAACAGATAAGAGTTATAAAAACAATGCTTTGGAATTAGAAAAGAAATTCAAAATATAATAACTAAAATATTAAATAATCAGTATTTGATTTAATTTTAAAGAAATACTGATTAAATTTGACTTAAAATCCTCTCTACCCAAGAGAGGATTTAGGTAAAATTACAAATGCCTTGAAACTTTTTAATTTTTCCTTAAAACCTCAGGCTTTCATTAACAATTATGCTTGTCATAAAACAAAACCTAAGCCCGTATTGTACATGATAAGTTTTATATCAATGCAATAAGTAAATTAGTATGAATTTATGAATTCTCATAGAATAATAGTACCCCAAAACACTTACGTAGTTTCATCATTTTGTAAAGTCCTTAAAAAGAGACCAACTGATGAAATCCGCTAATCCCATTGAGTAAGAATATGCCTTTTATACAAATC
>JBAXLO010000271.1:0-5497 GCA_037134755.1 Bacteroidota bacterium
TCGGGACTTAATTGGGATGAAAGCTATGGAAGTCCCTTTTCTAAAACTACTCAGGCTTATTATGGCAGTGATTTGAAGAAATTAATCATGAGTCTGAAAGTAACCTCACAACCCGGCAAGGAGTTTAATTATCTTAGTGGTAACACCCAGCTATTAGCTTTTATATTAGCGAAAGCTACAGGAAAACATCTTGCAGATTATGCTTCCGAAAAGCTATGGCAACCCCTAGGATCCGAACATGATGCACTATGGTATCTGGATAAGAAAGATGGTATGGAGAAATCGTATTGTTGCTTTAGTTCCAATGCCCGCGACTTTGCTCGTATAGGACAAATGGTGCTTGACAGTGGAAAGTATAATGGCAAACAAATAGTTTCGTACACATATTTATCTCAAGCTTTGGCAAGAGATACTTTCTTGATTGATGAAAATAAACAAACGGTGGATTATTATGGATACCAATGGTGGATAGTAGATTACAAGGGAATGAAAATACCTTTTGCACGTGGTATCTTAGGACAATATATTTTTGTAATACCTCAACTTAATACAGTGGTTGTACGCTTGGGACACAAAAGAGATACTGTTTATAAAAACAATATGCCTTTGGATGTTTATACTTATCTGGAAGCTGCATTAGAGATTCTAAAATAAAACAAATCCTATAAAGTTGATTGTTGTCAGCTTTATAGGATTGCATTTTAATTGTATTAATACTTATTTTTTCTCTGTAAAGAAGAAAAAGAAGAAAGCAGCTGCCCACTTTTTATCTACATTCTGCACATAACCTACAGTTTGATAGTTCTCGTTTTGAACTCTTCCATCTTTGCCTACATAACCTACAGTCCTGTAGTTTCCATCCTGAACTCTTCCATCTTCATTTACATAACCCGCAGTCTGATAGTTGCCGTTTTGGATTCTTCCGTCCTTATTTATATAACCTATTGTCTTATAATTACCATCCTGAACACGTCCATCGGTATTTAAATAGCCGATAGTTTGATAATTCCCATTCTGAACTCTTCCATCAGTAGCAATATAACCTACTGTCTGGTAATTTCCATTCTGTACCCTTTCCTGAGCATTCCCATTATAAAAGGAAAGGAAAAACAAAGCAAGAAAAATGATCTTTTTCATGATAACGTTTTTATTTAAATTATAAAATTAAAAACAATACTCGAAATCTTTAAACAAACCACCTCAAAACTCAAGGCACTCAAGGCACTTTAAGTACTTAAGGCACTTCTTCTAAACGGTCATTATGTCTTTTTCTTTTACTACAAGAATCTTTTCTACTTTATCACTTGATGAATTAGTAAAATCTTGTATTTCTTTTTCCAGAACTTTAGTTTCGTCTTCCGGAAGACCATCTTTTTCTAATTTTTTAGCTGCTTCCATAGCTATTCTTCTAATGTTTCTGATAGAAACCTTAGCAGTTTCGGCTTCAGCTTTAGCTCTTTTCACCATTTCTTTACGTCTATCTTCAGATAGTGGTGGAATATTTATCCTTAGTATCTCCCCGTTGTTCTGAGGATTGAGACCTAAGTTAGAATTCATAATAGCTTTTTCTATTATCTGAAGCATTTTCTTATCATAAGGCTGAACAACTATCTGACGTGGGTCAGGTGTGTTGATATTAGCAAGCTGATCTATTGGCGTCATAGTGCCATAGTAATCTATTCTGACTCCATCTAGCATTGTTGGGTCAGCTTTGCCTGCTCTTATCTTATGAAGTTCTTTTTCGAGATGAATAACAGCATGTTCCATGCCTTCTTTTGCTTCATCTAAACAAATTTTAGATTTTTCGTTCATAATTTATTACTATTAAAAGTTGAATGCAAAAATAATATAAATTTACGTTAGTTGTTAATTAAAGTTCCAATTTTTTCTCCTGAGATAATCTTTTTAAGATTCCCTTCTTTATTCATATCAAATACTATTATCGGAAGTTTGTTTTCTTTACAGAGTGTAAAGGCTGTCATATCCATTACATTCAGGTTCTTTTCGTACACTTCGTCGAAAGTAATATCTTCAAACTTTACTGCTTTAGGATCTTTTTCGGGATCGGCAGTATAAACGCCATCAACACGAGTACCTTTAAGCAGTACATCAGCTTCTATTTCCACACCTCTTAGTGCAGATGCTGAATCGGTGGTAAAGAATGGGTTACCTGTGCCGGCACTTATTATTACTACCTTACCTTTTTCTAAACATTCGATAGCTTTTGCGCGACTCATCGGTTTGCATATCATATCAATTGGGATACCCGATAGCAAAGTAGTCTTTAAGCCGTTACTTATTAACGACTGTTGCAAAGCCATACTATTAATAACTGTTGCAAGCATGCCCATATAGTCACCTTGCACCCTGTCCATCCCTTTTGCGGCGCCTTGTAGCCCACGAAAGATATTACCTCCTCCAATAACAATAGCTACCTGTACACCTTGTTCCACTATTGTTTTAATTTCATTAGCATACTTAGTTAACATCTTAGGATCAATCCCATATTGTTGATCACCCATTAACGATTCGCCACTTAATTTTAATAAAACCCTCTTGTATTTAATCATATTTATTGTGTTTTCAGAAATCTTCGACAAATTTACAGATTAATTATTAATAAAAGCCATTTGTTTTCTATTTATATTAAAAAAAATTCTGTATTCAATTATTAATTTTTAATTGTTAATTATTAATTGATTTCAAAGTTTCAGTAATGTTTCCAAATAATGTTTATCAATACCATAAATATCTTTAATCTTTTGCACATTGCTTAGTATTTGTTCTTTATCTTTTTTAGTAACTGTTGTTTTCCTTCCAACTATCAATAAATTTTTTGGAGTATGTTCAGTTGAAACGAATTCAAACACCTTAGTCTTGTAGCCAAAAGCTTCCATCAGCATAGCTCTTAGACTATCTGTTATAATTTCGGCCTGACGTTCTTTTAAGATACCATATTTCACCACATTACTAAGTTCATTGCTTACATTAAATTCTTTTCTTATTTGTTTGTGGCAACAAGGTGCTACAACTATCAATTGTGCATTGGCACTTATGCCTCTGTATATTGCATCATCGGTGGCAGTATCGCAGGCATGCAAAGCAATAAGTATATCTATATGGCTGAGCTCTGTTTTTTCGATACTCCCTTTTACAAACGTAAGTTTATTGTATTCAGCTTTCTTAGCTATCTCGTTACAAGCATCCACAAGTTCTTCTCTAAACTCAACACCTGTCATTGCAACGTTTTTCTTTTGGGTATTAGTTAGATAATCATACAAAGCAAAGGTAAGGTAGCCCTTGCCCGAACCCATATCCACTATATGATAGTTGTCTTTAAGCGAAATCTCAGTCAGTTCGGGTTCTAAAAGCTCAATATATCTGTTGATCTGCTTATATTTGTCTGACATTTCCCTGCGAACTTCCCAATTAGCATTGGTAATCTTTAGCTCTCTAAGATAAATATTCCCTATAGGACTTATCAAGCGTTCTTTAATCCTGTCGTGATTGAATGTAGAAAGCGCTTGCAGTGTAGGTTCATGCGTTTTTAACTGCACTTTACCATTAGGACTTATTATAAGATTTATATTTTGTGTATTAGCATAGATATCTGCATTATAGAAATCATCTTCCATTGCTTTTTTCAATATATTTATGCCTTCTTCAAACTCATAGTTCTTGGTAATATCTTTAGTTTGGTGACGATATACAAAATTAAGCCTGTTGCCTGCTTTTAACTTTACAATAGTAACAATAATGCTTTTAAGATCTATAGATTTCTGCCTTCTATTGTTGACTATCATTTTAATCAACTCATTGTTATCTATACAATTCTTAAGTTTCTCGAAGAAAGTTTCCTGATTGTTATTAATCATTATTATTATGCTTGTTATTTTTGTGCAAAGGTACGGTGTTTTTAATTAAATTATAAAAGTAAATATAAATGTGTATTATATGAATATCTTTTTTTAAGATTAAGTTACATAATATTAACTAGTAAATTCTTATTAAATTCTATAAAGTACCTCTTTAAAGTATCTATTTAAAAATCCTTTCCCACTAAATTCTTTTAAAACTAAGGGCGCAGCATTTATAACTGCCTTGTCATATATATTCTTATCATCAGATAACGTACCTCCCAAATAAACCATTTTATAGATTAAATTTTTAGGTTCAATCATAGTAGCTTTTAAAAGCATTACTACTCCTTCATCTCCTAAGTCTTCATAATCACCATATTCGTATGGAAAAATTGTAATAGTATAGCCAGCAATGAAATTAAAGTCAGCTAAATTAGAAAAATGTTGTTTACCATCATTAAATTTATCTTCTAATTCCTTCCTTAAGTTAATCTTTTCTTGAAATTCATTTGAAGCTTCTTCAATACAAGACCATAAAAAGAAGTAGAAGTGTTTCCAAATATCATAATTTAGATTTGTTTTATTATAGATGTTTTGATAAGAAGTATAAACTTTCTCAAATTCATTTCTGTCTTCTAATTCAAATATATCATTTAATAACAGTTCCATTTTATTTCTGTATTTTAATAAATTTTTTTTACAAACTTAATCATTTTTAAGCAATTCAAATGCTATTTAATCTAATAATTAATCTTCTTTTTTTATTTATCCAGTAAGCGGTTTGGAACCGCTAACCGGAAAGTCTGCCGCTTAGCGGTTTTAATCCGCTTAGCGGCTATAATCTTTTGTTATTATTATTATTATGCTTGTTATATTTATGCAAAGGTACATTGTTTTTAATTAAATAATGAGATATTATGTTTAAATCATTTCATCAATCTTTATTTTGATTAGATTGTCTTTAATGATACTTAACCAATCTTTTCTTACCTAAACAATCTGTCCAATAAGGGCCCAAACCCGGCTGTATATGATAAAACAAAGTGTCGTGTGATAGCCTTAATGATGGTGGATGGTAATTAGATGTACTCCAAAATGTACCGTTTGAGTATTTAAAAGTGTATTTAACATTTGATGGATAATTGGAAAAAGTTAAATCAACCATCGAATCGCTTGTGGCTATCAAAAGTATCATGGTAGCATAAGTAGTATCGTAATGCCATGTGCTACTCCACGAAGTTACAACACTAATACCATCATAACTACCTGCAACATACGCTCTATAATCGGGAAAACTTGTTTTTTCTTTATTACAATTAGTAAATAGTATGATGAAAAGAATGCTTATTGCTAAAAAGAGCGTTATTTTTTTCATGGTATTAATAGGTTTAATTAAGAAACTTGAATTATCGCACAAACTTAAACATTTTTCAGCAATACAAAGGCTTTTTTATACTAAAAAACATCTTTAATAATAAAATGATTTCTTTTTTATTTGTATTTGGATTTAATTGTTTAACTTTGACGAATATTTTAAAAAATGAAAAACTGTAGGAATTTAATCCAATATATTGTTTGACGGCGGGCATAAATGCTGGTCTAATACTAAAAATAGTTTATCAAAAAATTCTGTATTT
>JBAXLO010000272.1:0-5466 GCA_037134755.1 Bacteroidota bacterium
GCGGATTAGCTATTAAAATATATTTAACCATTATATCAGGCAATGCATTTGTTTGATAAATAGTAGCTAATAATACACTATCCGACAAATAAGGAGATTTACTTATCAAATCGGCATACAATTCATAAGTGTCCCATGAATAAGCATATTTCACCTTCTGAAGTAAACCTTGGGTATTGCCACCATCAACCCATATATCATGTATTAATTGTGCCGTATTCATTTGGATTGTATTTTTACCTTTATTATCTCCTATTAGAGGAAAGATACAGATAGAGGTCATTCTTTCACCAAACTCACTTCCCCCTTTATCATTCCTTTTTCTTTTACTATAACTTTATAAAGTCCTGCTTTAAGATGTTGAATACTTAGTTTTGTTTGTGATGAACCTTTTGCAATCTTTTCTTCATACACTATTTGCCCAAGCATATTATATATATGTATGTCTCCTTCTTCTTTTAGTTGAGAATAAGCTATAGTTGTTTGGTTGATAGCGGGATTAGGAAAAACTCTTATATCCTCTGTTTTTGTATTATGTATTTCATTTATCCCTGTTGGCTCGCAACCGGGTGCATATCCATTGCTATCTGTTTTCATTATCCATATTTGTTGAGTAGGGGTTAATGAAAAACTTGTTACATAGCCACAAGCTGTAATACTCCCATCTGAGTTTAGCACATTATCATATAAATAATTTTCATCCGCATAATTATTTGAATAAGAATATTCCCTACGCCATAAACTATCCCCGTTTGTACTAAATTTTAATATAAGAGTAGAATAAAAATAATTAATATCATGTGAAATACATGTCCCCATAATCATAAAATCATTATTGGGTAATATTTGTATTTTATTAATATTATTATCTGCTCTTATTGTATCAAACATCTTATTCCATATCTGTGTACCATCAGGTGAATATTTAATTACATTTATACGACCCAACCAATCACTATTTCCAGAATACGTATAAGTTGAATATCCTAAAGCTACTATATAATTGCTATCTTTTGTAATAGCAAAAGCAGCGCCTCCATCATGCTGGCTACTATTGCCAAGATATTTTATCCATACTAAATCACCAATACTATCGGACTTTAATAAAAAGGGTCCCCCTAGTCCCGTAGTATATGAACTGTTGTAACCTTCTATTATAAATCCATGATCAGGAGTTTCCTCTATTTGCCAACCATTACTATTTGTCCCTGTTGATAAGGTTTTTCTCCATAGTTGATTACCCATACTATCTGTCTTTATTATTAGGATTGCCAATATGTCTGTACCTATCAATCTTTGCCCTACTATAATATACCCATGGTCATGAGTTTCTCTAACTTGGTTTATTGCTTCCCATATAGTATCATGAGAAATAATTTTTGTTAATATATTATTCATGCTACTATCGAACAACATAATAAAATGCTTTTTTATAGGATTGTAGCTAGTATCATGAACAGAAGTAATATCTCCGATATTGCAAAACCCTTCATTATGTGTTTTGATAAAAGCTCCCCATCCAGTATAATAATTAGTATCCGCTTGTACATATTTTTTTATTATTTCAAAATTATTGCCATTTGAATCAATTTTTGCAAAATATAAACTTTGGGCATTGGTAATAATATTTGCTGTATCAAATCCTGATATAGTAAGTAAGTAATTACTGCCCTGTTTTACAATACCTGTTGCTACAAAAGAAGCACTGTGTATATTGCCATAAGGTGAGATTGCTTTACTAAAGGAATTGGATTGGCTAAAACAAGTTAAATTAAGTAGAATCAGATATATTATAATAGTTTTTTTCATTTTTAGAAGTTTAAATACTGAGCAAAGTTAATAAAAAATAACTTTGCTCAGTAAATTAATTTATTATTAAAATTTAATTTTTAATAAATTTCCCACTCTTTATTGGTTTACCGTTATTAAAGATTGTGCAAATGTAATTGCCTTTGGCATAATTATTAATTAGCAGCAATTGTTCATCACTTGCTTTATTTAGTTGTTTTGCATATACGGTTTTACCCATAGCATCAGTTATAGATATACTTAAACCATTAACAGTACCACTTATATTATATGAAATGATTATATATTCATTGGCGGGATTAGGATTTATTTTTAAATACGATTCATTTGATAAAAGTTTGTGATCTTTTCTGATCGGTTTAGCCATTTTCAATGTTTCGTCATCATAAGTATATATAGGCTCATTATATACAAAATTAGTATCAATGCGCATACGAAGTGCAGTAGCAATAGAGCCGGCTAGGCTTCTATAATTATCAGATAAATCTATTATAGCATTTAGATAATATTCAGGAAGATTCTCCAAAGTATCTTCACCCGTTTCTACATTCACTAAAATAGGAATAATCAAACTCATGTTTAGTAAACGAGTCATCTCTTCCGGTTGTTTTTCAGGGTCAATATTACTTCCGATATTACCAAGTGTAGTGTAAGCTCCATCATAATCCTGTTTACTTATTTGTGCAAACATAAGCTCATACTTGCTCTCATTATCGGTTTCGTTACTTAGTAAATCTGTCAGATAATTTAAACTGTTTCCTGTAGTATCTGTCAGATAATAGTTTTTTAATAGATTTAAATATGTTTTACGTTGCGAGGTATAATAAGAAACATTTGCTTCTAAAATTTGCCTTGGCGAAACAGTATCGGTTATATAGGACGTTACTTCCTCAATCCCACCTGGAAACATATCCATACGGTTTTCATATACAACCTGCTGTATATTTTCGTTACACAAAGATTGTGGATTAGCTATTAATATATATTTAACCATTATATCGGGCAATACATTTGTTTGATAAATAGTTGCTAATAATACACTATCCGACAAATAAGGAGAAGCATGAAAAGAAAAATTGTTAATTATTAATTCTTAATTAAGGTATTCTCCCCCTTTATTATCCCTTTCTCTCTTATTATTACTTTATAAAGTCCTGCTTTATAGTTTTGAATATTTAGGTTTGTTCGCATAGAACCTTTTGCAAGTTTATCTTCATACACCATTTGCCCAAGCATATTATATATATATATATATCCTTCCTCCTTTAGTTGTGGATATGCTATTGTTGTTTGCATTGTTGCAGGATTTGGATAAACCTTTATTTCTACTTTACTTAGTAACATGTTTTGCTCTCCTATACCTGTATAATCACATGCAGGGCTATAACCATTGCTATCAGTTTTCATTATCCATATTTGTTCATAAGGAGATAAACTAAAACCATTCACATAGCCACAAGCTGTAATACTTTCATCCGTATTAAGTATATTATCAAATAAAAGATTATGATCTCCGAATTCACTTGTATAGTAATATGTTTTACGCCATAAACTATCACCGATTGCATCAAATTTAAATAAAAATGTTGCAAAGAAGTTTAATGAATCTCTTATCGAATTAGATCCCATTACAATAAAATTATTATTAGGTAATATTTGTATTTTGCTGACATAATAATCATATCTGATAGTGTCATACATTCTGTTCCATATTTGAGTACCATCCGGTGAATATTTAATAACATTTATACGTGCTAACCATCCTTGATTATTATTAATTGTTGCAGTTGCATATCCTAAAGCAACAATATAATTACTATCTTTAGTTATTGCTATAGCAGCATCTCCATCAAGTTGATTTGGATTGCCAAGAATCTTCAACCATTTTAAATTACCTGCACTATCTGTTTTTATTATAAAAGGGTCACCATACCCTGTTGTAAATGAACTTCTATAACCACAAATCAAGAATCCATGGTCGGGAGTTTCTTCTATTTGAACGGCATTCCCATAATAACCGGTTGATATATATGTTTTCCAGAGTTGATTGCCTAAGCTATCGGTTTTAATTATAGGCACATCGCACTCATAATCTGATAACTGCCGTGAACCGGTTAATATAAATCCATGATCGGATGTTTCTTTTATTTGTCTTACAGCTTCCCATATTGTATCATGGGGAATAATTTTTGTCAGTGTATTATTCATACTACTATCGAAAAGCATTATTAAATGTTGTGTTTTTGGATTATAATTAGTGTCCGGTAATACATCAATATCACAAACATAACAAAATCCATTATTATGAGTTTTAATAAAAGCTCCCCAATTAGTATAATAATTAGTATCTGCCTGAACATATTTATTCAGTATCTTAAAATTTTCACCTGTTGAATCAACTTTAGCAAGATAGAGACTTTGTAAGTTATTTACATGAGCAACACTTGCGGTGTCAAATCCAATTAATGAAAGGATATAATTATTGCCCTGTTTTACTATACCTGTAGCTGTGAAAGAAGCACTAAATACATTTTCAATAGGTGCTATTACTTTACTAAAAGATATATTTTGGCAATAACATGCAAGATTAATTACCATAAAAAATACAAAAATTATTTTTTTCATTTATTATTTATAAATACTGAGCAAAGTTACTAAAAAAATAACTTTGCTCAGTAAATTAATTTATTATTAAAATTTAATTTTTAATAAATTTCCCACTCTTTATTGGTTTACCATTATTAGTGATTGTGCAAATATAATTGCCTTTAGCATAATCTTTAATTATCAGCAATTGTTCGTCGGTTGTCTTGCTCAGATTTTTCACTAGTAAGGTTCTTCCCATTGCATCGGTAATGAACAATTTAGGTTCGTTAACTATGCCGTTTATACTATATGAGACCACTATATACTCATCAGCAGGATTCGGTTTAATTTTTAAATAGTTTTCATCTGCCGGTTTAGTAGTTGTCTTTCTTATAGGTTTTGCCATTCGTAAGGTTTCGGGTTCATAAGTATATATAGGCTCATCATAAACAAATTCCTCTTCAAATTGTAAACGAGCTGCTCTGGCTATAGAACCCGGCAAACCTCTGTTTGTTTCTGATAGTACTATCAATGAATCTTTATCTGTTTGTGGTACATAATCCCAACTATTATCTGTTTCCACTCTAACCAATATAGGAATGATACTACTCATTTTATTATAACGTTCTATCTCTTCAGCTTTATTTCTATACTTAACAAGATCGCCGATATTTTCAAGTGTATTAGCAGCTCCCTCATAATCCTGTTTGCTTAGTTGTGCAAAAACTAGTTCGTATTGGCTTTCAATATCGGTCTCGTTGCTCAACAGATCTGTCAGATTATTTAAACTGTTGCCCGCATTATCAGCCAGATAATATTTCTTTATTAAATCAAGATAAGTTTTACGTTGTGAAGCATAATAAGAAATATTTGCCTCTAATTGTTGTCTTGGCGAAACAGTATCGCTTATATAAGAATGTACTTCTTCAATACCTCCCGGAAACATTTGATTTCGGTAGTCGTATACAACCCCTTGTATATAATCATCACTTAAACATTGTTGATTAGCTATCAGTATATATTTAACCATTATATCAGGCAATGCATTTGTTTGTTCAATAGCAGCTACCA
>JBAXLO010000273.1:0-5465 GCA_037134755.1 Bacteroidota bacterium
AAACAGGAACTAATGTAATACAGGGAAATACAGGGGAGATAGGAGTGAGGAGGTAGGAGACAGGAGAATACACTTGATCATTATTATTTAAAAAGTTTATATAGCACTATTCTTTATTGAGTAGTGCTTTTTTATTGACTCAGATTGCTTCGTTGCTCTCTCAAAGTCGGGCAAATGCAGCTGCAAGCTGCAATGAATTACGGCACAGCCAAAGGCAGTGCCGAGGGGCACTCCGATTATTTTGCATGCTGATCCGAGTGGGGTGGTGTCTTTTTGTTTGTACACTGTTGTAAATATTAGTGTGTTTTTTGAAAGTTTATAAACATTAGACTGCTTTTTTATTTGACTCTGATTGCTTCGTTGTACTCGCAATTATTATTAATTTTATAATTTGTACTATCCAGATTGTAACTTTGAGCAAAATAAAATATCATGGAACTTGTATATGCTGATATAAAGTTGATAAATGGAGAAGATCTGGTATTGGCTAAAAGACATATAATAGGTGAAGAGGAAGTAAAAGAGATGACTATTAATATGCTGGTAGATTCTGGAGCTTATATGTTGGCTATAAATGAAACTATACAAGAACAATTGAAGTTCCCTGTGATTGAGAAAAGAAAGGCACAGATGGCTAATGGAAGTATTGAAGAATACGATGTGGTAGGGCCTGTAGAAGTTAGGTTTAAAAACAGACAATCTACTTGCAGGGCAATGGTTTTGCCTGGTGATAATGAACCTTTGCTGGGTTCTATACCAATGGAGGATATGGATGTACTAATTCACCCTCAAAGACAGGAGTTGATTGTAAATCCGGATCATCCTTATTTTGCTCAGATGAAGATGAAGTAGTTTTTTTTAGGTTTAAAGGGTTTAACTTTTAATACAGGGGAGATAGGAGTGAGGAGATAGGAGAAAATGGATAATTGATAATGGATAATTGATCATACTATCTAAAAAGTTTATATAGCACTATTCTTTATTGAGTAGTGCTTTTTATTTGACTCTGATTGCTTCGTTGCACTCGCAAAGACGGGCAAATGCAGTTGCAAGCAATGCCGAGATTTATTCCGATTATTTAGTATTATGTGCAGTATTGGAAAATAAGTTTTTTATGGATAGATACACTAAACAGATAAGGCAATAATTAAGAAGTTTGTATATTGCATTATTATTGACAATTGTAAATAGAATTTAATTAAGGATTATGATTTTAGCCAAGAAATTATTGGGAGAAAAACGAGATAAGTTTCATGGTGGGCTATATCATAAAACGCAAGTGAATCTGGCATATAATTCTAACCGCATAGAAGGCAGCAAGCTTACTGAAGAACAAACCCGCTATATATTTGAAACAAGAACTATTGGATTTAAAGATCAGGAGGCTGTACCTGTAGATGATATCATAGAAACATCGAATCACTTTGTAGCTTTTGATATTATGCTGGAAACAATTGAAGTTCCATTGGATGCCAGTATTATAAAACAGTTTCATAGCATTTTAAAAGCGGGCACAGAAGATAGCCGTAAATCCTGGTTTGGTGTGGGTGAATGGAAGAAATTACCTAATGAAGTTGGCGGTATAGAAACATCATTGCCTGAAAATGTAACTGGTGATATAGAGCATCTTTTGAAATGGTATAAAAGTGTTGAAAATATTGGTATTGAAGAAATTGTAGCCTTCCATAATCGGTTTGAACGGATACATCCATTTCAGGATGGAAATGGTAGAGTAGGCAGACTGATTATGTTTAGAGAATGTTTGAGACAAAATGTAGTCCCTTTTATCATAGATGATAACCATAAGCAATTTTATTACAGAGGGTTATCTGAATTTGAAAGAGTGCCTGAATACCTTTTGGATACCTGCAGATCGGCACAGGATACTTACCAAAACTGGTTGAATTATTTTATTAGGGAGTAAGTCTGCTATACATTCTGGGGTTTACGTTAAATACAGGGGAGATAGGAGTGAGGAGTTAGGAGATAGGAGAATACACTTTGATACTTATTATTAAAAAAAATTATATAGCACTATTCTTTATTGAGTAGTGCTTTTTTATTTGACTCTGATTGCTTCGTTGCACTCGCAAAGATGGGAGGGATAGGAATTAGGAAATAGGAGCGTTTTATTATTATCCTTATGCTATTATTTATCCACTACTTTTGTGAAAATTGTAAGATGAAACACATAGAAGAAGCTCACAGATACATTGATAATGCCAAACAAATTTTGAAAGAAAAAGCGCATAAAGAAGATGGCTATTATCAGGATAAGAAATATGTAAAGATGGCTGGTAATACTGCCTATTCTGGTGTGCTAGAAGCTCTGGATGGTTACTTTGGTTTAAAGAAAAAAGGTAGAAAGAGTGTAGAATGGTATCAAGAAGAACTTGGAAAAATGGATAGAAAGATGTTGAATAGTTTTAATGGAGTATACGATACATTACATCTTGCAATGGGATACGATGGTAATTTGAATGTAAAAGTATGTAAAGCAGGTTTGGAGGAAGCTGAAAAGATTATTAATTGGGTAGAAACTAAACAGGAACTAATGTAATACAGGGGAGATAGGAGTGAGGAGTTAGGAGACAGGAGAATACACTTTGATAATTATTATCTAACAAAAATATATAGCACTATTCTTTATTGAGTAGTGCTTTTTTATTTGACTCAGATTGCTTCGTTGCACTCGAAAAGACGGGCAAATGCAGCTGCAAACTGCAATGAATTTGGAAAAGCCAGTCAAACTGACCCCCTAGTACCGATTTAAACTAGTCCCCTTTGTCCAGACCAAATTGACCCCCACTCACCGGAGTAAATTGACCCCCTTAAATGTTGTAGCAAAGTTAAGTTGTTTTTGAAGAGCTCCTAATTGAAATTATGGAGTTGCAATGAGTTTCATTACATCATGTCAAACAAAACAATTGAGATGTTTACAATTCGTCAGGTACTACGTTTATATGCTTCAGGAAGGGGGACTAAATTTATTAGTCAGTCAACAGGGATAGCTCGTAACACAGTTAAGAAGTATTTAATTCGTTATGTAGAGTTAAGAGTTACGATGGATCAAATAGACAAGATGAGTGATACTCAGATGTCAAAAGCCTTCTTAACTAAGCCCGAACTACCTAACCCTAATAAACGATTGAGTGACTTAAATGCATTATTACCATCCTTTGTTGCAATGCTTAAAAAGCGTGGTGTGACAAAGCAAATGGTATATGATAAATATTTTTCATCCTGTAATAATGGTTATAAAAGGTCTACATTTTTAGAAAGACTAAATATATTTATGAATGTCGTAAAGGGTTCTATGCGGATGGAGCATAAAGCTGGCGACAAAATGTTTGTAGATTTTACGGGTAAAAAATTACAAATAGTAGATCCTTCCAGCGGAGAAGTTACCGATATGGAAGTATTTGTAGCAATATTAGGATGCAGTCAACTCACCTTTGTAATGGCAATGCCTTCTCAAAAGAAAGAAGATTTTATAATGGGATGCGAGAAAGCACTTCATTTTTATGGAGGTGTTCCGCAAGCAATCGTTCCTGATAATTTGAAGTCAGCTGTAACAAAAGCCAGTAAATATGAATCATTATTAAATGATGATTTTGCTGCTTTTGCAGAGCATTACCACACATTTGGTTTTCCTACCCGTACCTATAAACCAAAGGACAAGGCATTGGTTGAAGGAGCTGTAAAAATCATTTATACAACTATCTTTTCTAAAATTGACCAAAGTGTTTTTCATAGCATATCAGATCTGAATACGGCTATTTTACAGCATTTAGATGTACATAACAATCGTACTCTTACAGGTCATAACTACAGTAGAAGGCAACAGTTTGATGAGCTGGAAAAACAAACATTGCAACCATTAAATCCTTATCCTTTTGAATTAACGGTTAATCAGTTATCAACTGTCAACAAATACGGTCATGTATTACTAAGTGTAGATAAAAGATACTACAGTGTTCCTTATAAGTTGATCGGAAAGCGCTTGAAAATAAAGTATAATACCAGACAACTATCCGTTTATGACGATATAGATTTAGTGGCTGTCCATGAACGGTTTTCGGGAAAAGGACAGAAATACATTACTATCCAGGATCATTTAGCATCCCATCATAAGTACTTGTCAGACTGGAATCCACAAAAATTTATGGATGCTGCAAAAGCAATTGATGTAGTCGTTGCGGATTATATATCCAAAATACTGTCAAGAGAAATGTATCCAGAACAAAGCTATAAGTCTTGTTCAGGTATTTTAAATTTTGCGAAACGGGTAGGCAATCAACGATTAATAAATGCCTGCAAAAGAGCTGATAGCTTCAGTCTGTATAACTATGGTATAATAGATCAGATATTACGATCAAAAGCGGATTATATAGCTTTTGACGACGATATAAAGAACACCTCAATGCCTCCTCACGAAAACATTCGTGGACAGGATTATTATGAATAGACTTTTATTATCCGGATTATTTAATACATTAAAATAGAAATATATGAATAGAGAAACAGTAGAAAAAATGGGAAAAATGCGTTTGTATGGAATGCAAGCTGCCTTTAATGCTTTTGTAGAGTCTCCACCACCAGATACGTTTACAAATGACGAGATGACTGAATATCTGGTACAAAGCGAATGGGACGACCGAAAGCATAGAACAGTACAGCGTAATATTAAAATTGCTAAGTTCCGTTATATAGCAGATACTGCAGGTATAGACTTTAATCCAGAAAGAGGATTAGATAAAAACCTTATTAACAGGCTGATTGCCTGTGATTTTATTAAAGGTGGGCAAGACGTTTTTATTACCGGTAGTACCGGAACAGGAAAAAGTTATATTGCTACTGCTATTGGTCAGCAAGCCTGTTTGCTTGGTTATAAAGTTTTATATGCAAGTACTTCGAAGCTATTATCTTTTTTGAAAATGGCTAAAGCTGATGGGTCTCATTTAAGAGAGCTTAGCAGAATAGAAAGACAGGACATCCTGATATTAGATGACTTTGGTATCCAGGCTTTTGATGCAGGCGGAAGAGCAATGCTGATGGATATTGTTGAAGACAGACATGGCAAAAGATCAACCATAATAGCATCACAAGTGCCAGTAAGAAATTGGTATGAAGTTATTGGCGAACAGACAGTCGCCGATGCAATACTGGATAGATTAGTACATAAATCTATCAGAATAGAGTTAAAAGGGGAGTCTCTTAGAAAGATAAAAGCAGAACCAAATATTTAAAAACAAACAGACAGAAAAAGTGATACTTTTGCTTATCACAAACAACAAGTTCTTTATACAATTATTAAGTCAAAAAAAGGGAGAAAACAACATCTGTTTTAGAGGGGTCAATTTGATCCGGTGAACAGGGGTCAGTTTATCTGGAATTTACAGGTATTGGGAAAAAAGAAATTAAATAAGAAAATATTACTTCATTAATACTATGCGTAAATATTT
>JBAXLO010000274.1:0-5464 GCA_037134755.1 Bacteroidota bacterium
TTTTTTCACCTATATAAAAGCTTTTTATTACTTTTACAACCAATTTAAAAACATTTTGGTATGAAAAAATTAGGGATCCTAATTACTGTTATCCTCTTTGGAGCACTTCATTTGTATAGTCAAAGCAATGCCGAACAAGAGATTAAGGCTGCCGAGCAAGTAATGCAAAGAGTACTGAATGATGGAGCTAAAGCTTTTGAATTTGTTAAAATACCACAAGCTGATGGCCTCGATTCTTACGAAGTACATGCCAAAGGCGGTAAGGTAAAAGTCATCGGCAGCAGCACTATAGCTATGTGTCATGGGGCATATGACTATCTGCGCAAAGCATGTCACTTTCAATACACATGGACGAGTAGTTTATTGCCAAAGCCGACTACTTTTCCCGAATTCGACATAGCAAAAACAACTAGTCCTTATCAGATGAGGCAGTACTACAATGTTTGTACTTATGGTTATACGATGGCTTTCTGGGGCTGGGATGAATGGCAGCGAGAACTGGACTGGATGGCGTTGCATGGCATCAATATGCCTGTTGAAATGATGGGTCAGGAAGCGATATGGCAAAAAGTTTGGAAATCTTATGGCATCACCGATAAGGAATTAGACGATTATTTTACAGGTCCGGCGTTTCTACCATGGCATCGCATGGGAAATGTAAATAAACATGGTGGTCCTGCTCCCCAATCATACTATAATAGGAGTGTTGCGTTGCAGAAACAACTCCTTCAACGTATGCGAGAGCTTGGCATGATGCCTATTGTTCCTGCCTTTTCGGGATATGTGCCAAATGCAATCAAGCGTGCGATACCGGGTATTAATATTTTGGATATGAAACCATGGTGTGGCTTCGACAAAGACTATGGTACACATATGTTGCTACCTTCTGAAAAACAGTTTACTGAAATTGGTAAGAAGTTTATAAATGAATACACCAAAGAGTTTGGGAAGTGCAAATATTACCTGGCCGATGCCTTTAACGAAATGGTTGTTCCAATTAAAAAGGATAAGAACAAGGAACTCGAGGAGTTTGGCAGTACAATATATAATAGTATACATCAGGCAGACCCGGATGCGGTGTGGGTTATGCAGGGTTGGTTGTTTTATAATGATAAAGGTTTTTGGGATAAGCCTGCCGTACAGTCATTCCTGAAGAATATTCCTGATGATAAGATGATAATCATCGACCTTGCCAACGAATCTTTTCATGGTTGGCAGGAGCAAAACAATTTCTTTGGTAAGAATTGGATTTGTAGCTATATACACAATTACGGAGGCAGAACCCAATTGGGTGGTGATTTAGGTTTATTTGCAAGCGATGCCCCTAAAATGTTGGCTACGCCTAATCATGGCAAACTCTGTGGCTTTGGGATTTCTCCCGAAGGCATCAATCAAAATGAGGTAGTGTATGAATTGCTTACTGATGCTGCCTGGACTTACAAACCTATCGATTTAAATAAATGGATAGAGATGTGGTGCAACTCCCGTTATGGAATGTACACTCCTGAGATCAAGAAGTCTTGGGATTATCTTCGTAAATCTATTTATGGTCCTAATGGTTATTTTGCGCCCAACCTTTATCAGGAAAGGCCTTCATTAAACCTTAACCATAAACTATATATGCCTGAGGAATTAGATAGTGCATATCATACCTTTTTTGAAAATGTAAAAGCAAATCCTAATAAGATAATGTTGGTTAACGATTATTCAGAAGTTGCAACCTATGGAATGGGAGTGAAGGCCGATTTCTTTTTAAATAGAGCGATACAATTATATAAGAGGAAGGAAATTGAGAAATCGAAAGTTATGCTAAGAGATGCTATTTCGATGTTGTATCCTATTAATTATATGATGAACTACATCCCGGAATATAAAATTGAAACTTGGGTTAATCTTGCTCGTAAGTGGGGAGATAATGTTGATGAACAGAATTATTATGAAGAACAGGCCAAAAGACAGGTAACCGTTTGGGGAGGCCCTGTGTTATCAGAATATGCCTGCAAAACATGGGATGGTTTGATTAATAGTTATTATATCCCTCGATGGAAAATCTTTTATAATACATTATATAATAATGGTAGCGATACTTTATTGCAATGGGAGGAAAAGTGGATAACAACTCCCGGAAGTTATAATAACATTATGCCCGATGACTTGGAGATAGAAGGACATCCATTAGATAAGTCCAAATTCTTCAACACTGATCCCTACAAAGATTATTTAACCATACATTCTAAAGCTCAAAAGGATGGTTCATATTTAATAAGTATTGAATCTAAAAACAAGACTTTAGATATTATATATTCTACTGATGGTTCCAATCCTCTTTTTTCATCATTACGATATGAAAAGCCTTTTATACTTAAAGCACCTGCACATATTAGAGCTCAAACATATAAAGATAGAAGAGAATATGGTAATGAAGCTGAATTAAAGTTATCGCTTTCGCTGAATAAAAAGGTAACATTAAAAGAAGAGCCCGATGGAAGGTATAAAGCCGAAAGTGGCAAAACCTTAACTGATGGAATTAACGGAACTACTGATTATACAGATGGCAAATGGCTGGGCTTCGAAGGTAAGGATATGGTAGCTACAATTGACCTAGGGAAAGCTCAGACGGTAAATAAAATCTCTATAAATTACTTAGTTAATACTAATGCTTGGATATTTGCACCATTAAATGCAAGTTATGAATCTTCCAATAATGGAATTAATTTTAAAGAATTAAAGGTAAAAAGTGCGAGATTATCACCTATACAAAAAGATGTTAATTTAGATTATTTTGATTCTGATTTTGATAAAATAAACACAAGATATATTAGAATTACAGTAAAGAGTCCTAAGATTTGTCCCGAAGGGCATCCCGGAGCAGGGCAAAAGTGCTGGATATTTATTGATGAGATAACTGTAAATTAAAAAGAGATTACAATTAAAAGTATAGCTTTAAGTTTGCATTGTAATAATACAAACTTAAAGCTATATTTACCTGTAACACATCTATTATTCTACATAATCTGTAAGGTAGTAGTTCAAGCCATGATAAATTACAAAAAGCCAGATAACAGCTATTACTAAAGTAATAATGTAGAAAGAAAATTTCTTTGTTTTATGATGAATAATAAACATCATAAGCATCATCATATACACACCTCCCAACAAGGCAAATACATGCAATGTAAACTCCGAAACTCGTCTTCTTCCTTGTATGGCATTCTTTTTATCTATAATAAAGGCAAGAATTGTTAAGATGTTAATAATAATTAAAAAAAGTAATACAATTTTCATAGACTGCAAATTTAATTGATAAAAAAAATGTAAAGATACACTTGAAAACTGTAATTTCTACAATATCTTTTAAGTTTTATTAAATTTTAAGAAACAGATTTTTTAAAATAAATGTATTTGTTTAAAAAACTTATCATAATTTAATGTGTTTATAATAGAAAACTTATAATTTTTTCACTTTTTAAAATAAAAAAGATATAGTATTATAATATATTTTGTAATTTTGCAGAAATTTTCAAAACAATATTAATATTCACATAAATAATCAAACAAATTATGATTAAGAAAATTTTATATATTGCAATTGGGATTATATTTATTGTAATTACAATTAAATGCAAAAAAGATAGTTCAGGAAACATTATCATTCCAGGAATTAATACTTCAATGTCAGCTAAAATTAATGGCGTAGATTGGTCATCTATAGTACGCGTTTGTAATAAATCGGGCAATACTATTACTTTAACCGGCACTTCGTTAGATGGCAAGATTGTAGTAGTTAATATTACTCCTAATTTAGCAACAGATAGTTTGGCAATTAATACAAACTATAATTTATCATTAACTACAATGTATAAGGATTCGCTTAATACAAGTATAAATGATATATGTGTAGCTACAACAGGTACCGTAAAATTAACGCAATTAGATAAAACGCAAAAGTTAATTTCAGGTACATTTAGTTTCACAGCTCTTTCAACTTCGTTAATACCTAAAACAGTTACAGCAGGTGTTATTGAAAATGTTTCTTATGTTGGGAATTAAAATTATTAGTAATTTTGGCATCAAATTTGTTAAATCATAAATTCAATAAATAAAAATCAAATACATTCATAATTAAATTAAAAATTAAATACTAACACAATGAAAAAATTAAATTATTTAGTAGTAATTGCCTTATTATTTGTAGGCATCTTTTCAAGTTGTAAAAAAGACACAACTTCTAATCCACCGTCAATTAGTTTTGACAATTACAGTTCATACACTTTGCCGGCAGGTGTTACTTCCTGGACAATAACAGGAAAAATAACTTCAGATGCAGGTTTATCAACAGTAAAATACTTTAAAGTTGATTCAATAGGTAATGAATCACAGATTGGTGCTTCTGTAACATCTTTTTCGGATGCTAACAATTTTAGTTTTTCACAGACACTTACCGGCATTACTTCTTTAACAAAATTAAAAGTCCAAGCTACTGATTCAAAAGATCAAACTGTATCTTCTATCTTTACTATTAATGTTGCATCTTCAGCAGTTGCTCCAACTTCATATCCTGGTAAAGAAATTGGTTCATACAATAATGTTTCTTTTGGAAGTTCTTTTGCTTCACTTGATGGTACAGTGTATTCATTAGCTAATGCAAAAACAAACTCTTCATTAGTAGATTTTATTTACTATTATAGTTCTGCTAATAATGCTTCTATTTCAGCACCAGCTGATGCAAGTGTATTAAGCGTGTATTTTACTTCTGCGAGTGCTCCTGGCACATGGACAGTTCAAAACAACACAAAACTTTTAAAAGTTACAGGTGTTGATTTTGCAAATGTAACATCTGCTCAAATTAATGCTTTATCTCCAACTGATTTACATGTTCAAAATCTAGTTGCTGGTGATATCTTTGCTTTCCAAACAGCTAGTACTAACACTGCATTCCCTAATAAAAAAGGTGTTGCACAAGTTGTTTCTGTTACAGGTACTGATGCAGGTTCTATTGTTTTAAATATTAAAGTAGCTAACTAAGCTTTAAAAATATTTTTTAAAAAAGCTGCCTTAAATAAGGCAGCTTTTTTTATGCTCTTTAATCTCTAAAAGTAAGAAGATATTTCATAAAAATAGTGTTAACAAATTTCTCGATCATTTATTATAATCTTATTTATTTCGGATTAATAATAAGATTTTTATTAATACTTTATCACGAATAAACTTTTTGTTTTCTTCCCAAAGAGGAATTGTTAAAAACTAAAAGAATCTTATTAAACCTATTTTGGTATGATAAACCTATTTATTATTGAAAACCTAAAAACATAACTACCTGATCGAACTTACGGGTGAGGAACATTATAATACAGTATTGTATATTTACGTCCAAATATACGATATTATAATACAGTATTGAATATTTATGTCCAAATATACGATATTATAATACAGTATTGAATATTTATGTCCAAATATACGA
>JBAXLO010000275.1:0-5374 GCA_037134755.1 Bacteroidota bacterium
CCCGTTTCGGAAAAGTATTGTAATAAATTATGATATAATATAACAATTTTAATTTAAAATAGAAAGCGTTTTAAATTTGTTTTGCTAAAGCTTTTATTTTTTTATTAATTATTTAGATGTTGAATTTAAATGTATATTTGCAGTAAAATAAAACAACAATAATTAATCAATATACATTTTGAGAGTGTGGAGATACAAACAACAATACAAACAACAATCCAAACAACAAGTAAGGAATGTAAGCAGACTTTGCAAAAGGGCAACTATTAAATTAATTATTGAATTGATTTTAATTAAATAAAAAGAAGTTAGCTACTATATGATTAAAAGAGTCCTTAAAATTATACTATTTGCTATTTTAGCGATAATCTCATTCATATTAATATATGTATTTATTACATTAATTTTTTCAATTATTACTGTTAATAAAAAGGTAGATTACGAAAGCAATATTGATATTTACATTCATACAAATGGTGTACATACCGATATTGTGTTGCCTATTAAGTTTGATACAATTGATTGGAGTAAGAAAGTAAAATATTCAGATACAAAAGGAAATGATACAACAATGAAATATATTTCGTTTGGATGGGGTGATAGAGGATTCTATTTAGAAACTCCAACTTGGGCTGATTTAAAATTTAGTATCGCATTTAATGCAGCATTTGGTTTAGGGAAATAGGCAATGCATGTTACTTATTACAAAGATATATATAAATCTTCGGATACAAGAAAGATTAATATCAGCAAACGACAACTTTATCTTATTAATAAGTATATTGAGGATAGTTTTGTAAAGAATGAAAAAGGAGGATTTATTAATATCAAAACCGATATGGTTTATGGAAAAGATGATGCTTTTTATGAAGCAATAGGAAGATATTGGTTATTTAAAACTTGTAATACCTGGACAAATACAGGTTTAAAAACTTGCGAACAGAAAGCATGTTTATGGACACCAATTGACAAAGGTATTTTTTATCATTATAAAGAAAATAATAATTAACAGCAAATCAGAAACAATATGCATTATGAGAACGAGGAGTTTCAAACAATATGCCCGGCATCAATATAGAAACGTTATACTTAATTATGAAAAAAATAATAATCATACTTACTTTATTTTGTAGTTATACTGCACAATCTCAAAACTTAGTAAATATTGAAGTTCCTTCAATAGTAGTGCATAGAATGGAAATGGCAATACAAAAAGCTAATGCTCTTCCTGTGCCTTCGTGGTGCAATACGATGGAATTAAAACAAAATAGAAAAATAATTATTGAGAAATGTATAAAAACTCTTTATCATAATTATATGCCTCCTGAGGGAGCGGTTCTTTACGAAGGTGTCATGCCTTCGGTAAGTATTTACAGAGGCTTATGGTCGTGGGATAGTTGGAAACATGCTTATTCATTAGCTTATATTGATAAGGAACTTGCCGAAAATTCGGTCAGAAGCATGTATGCTTATCAGAATGAAGCAGGAATGATAGCTGATTGTATTTTTGCAGATAAAGAAAAGAACAACTGGCGAAATACCAAAGCTCCTTTGTCGGCATGGGCAGTTTACGAAATCTATAATGCAACAAAAGATACTGGTTTTCTTAAAGAAATGTATCCTAAATTGTTGAAATATCATTATTGGTGGTTTGCTGACCGTGATCATGATAAAAATGGAATATGTGAGTTTGGATGTACTGATGGATCCATACAAGCTGCCCGTTGGGAATGTTGGGATAATGCTATTCGTTTTGATAGTATTGTAATGATAAAGAATAGTAACAATGCTTTTTCAATGGATGTTGAGTCAGTAGATTTGAATGCATATCTTTATTTGGAAAAGGATATATTAATTACTATAGCTACAATATTAAATGATAACACAAAAGCTAAAAGTCTTATTGCTGAGAAAACAAAATTAGGTGAACTAATCAGGAAGTTGTTCTTCAATAAAAAGGATGGCTTTTATTATGATGTAAATTTAAAAGACAAATCATTTATATTAAGCAAAGAAGCAAGCGGATGGTTACCTCTATTTGCAGGAATTGCCACTAAAGAACAAGCTGCTAAAATAAAAGATATGATGATGAATGAAAACGTGTTTAATACCTTTGTTCCTTTATCTGTTGCCGGTAAAGACAACCCAAAGTACGAACCGGATGGTTATTGGAGAGGCCCCGTTTGGTTAGATCAATTCTATTTTGGTTATATGGGTTTAAAAAGATATGGATATGATAAAGAAGCAGAATCATTATTATTAAAACTATTACAAAATGCACCAAACATAACAAGTACTTCTGATGTCGCATTAAGAGAATATTATAATTCAAAAACAGGGGAGGGGCTAGGCACTCAATATTTTGGATGGACTGCAGCTCATTTGCTAATGATGATGTTAGATAAATAATATAGCTTATATACGAATTAACTAAATAGCGTATGTCCTAAAAGCTTTTCAACTTTATGCATTTTTTCTTTCCTAAAAACCTAATCACCTAAACAGCTAAAAGCCTTTTTATTTTATTGCTTTACGCGAAGTGTTAACATCCCGTAAGGAAGAATAGTTACACTTCCATTTATTTGTTCTCCTGCTGTTTCTTCAACTGTACAAATATGAACTGCCTTTGGCATACCGGCAGGGAAAGTTAGTTTAACTGTTTCCTGCTTGTCGGATAGAGAGCGCAAACGAACAATAACGTCTTTGCTATCAGCTAACGACTTTATAATAGTTACACAAACCTTATCGTTATCAACAGCTATCAATGGTTTGATATTGGGATTAACATTAGCAGTTACATGTGTCAATGGTTGCGATTGTTCCATACCAAAATGATTGGCTGCCACTACATCATAAGCTCCATGAGGAAAGATACGATATCGAAATGTTACAGGTCCATCCTGAGTTAAAGGAAAGTTAGTATGCCAGTGATTGTTCATCACCCAGGAGTATATAGTAGTGCTTGGTTCAAGCTTCTTTATCCATGGTCCTTTGCCTCCCCAGCTAAGAGAAATATTAGCAGACATGCTTCCATATTCAAACATTGGAGCATCCAACGAACACCATGTTACACCTTCTTTATCATTAGAAACATCCAGCCATCTTTGCATTGCAATCCAGTTCCTGTTGCCCTGAGGCCACTGATCTTTCTCCACTTCCATAACACCCCAAGGTATATCAAAACGCGTTTTCCCTTGTGGGATATCAAACCCAAAGCCAAAGTGAATACCATCTTTGGCTTCTAAAGGAAGCTTATCAACAATATTAGTGATTTCAACCCAAGGCTCACCGGCAACTAGACGAACACTCCTGCTTACTGAACGACAACCTTCACCTTTTGACTTTATATTAAGTTCAACAACAACCGGTCCCGACTCTACAGTTGTAACAACAATATCACTATCAGCTTTAGGACTGTATACATTAGCAGGCATCCAACGAAAAGCATTAAGGCCACCATTAACTTTAGCATCAGCAAAATTGTGACCTGTAGTAAGGTTTACAAGCTGAGTTATATTTCCTGAAGCAGGGTCAATAACAACTTTTAGATTCTGATTCTCGAGAGTAGTATTAGTAAGTTTACAAGCATTAGCAACTGAGTTCTTGCCACTCATTACACGAAAGTGTCTTGAACCCAAAGCAGGAACATCAGTAGCCATAAATACCAGTTCTCCTGTTGAAAGACGTTGGGTAGGTACATCTTTTTCCTGTTCATCAACAATGCGGTCACCACGCATGCTTTCAGCTTTCGAAAGTGTAATAAGACCCGAATGTTTCCATGAATTAGTATTAAAAACAGCAATTCCACCGGCAGAAGGACCTTCAGCAGGGCCGAGTGCTCCATTTGATTTATCGGTTACAGGTGCTAAAGCATCATCAAATAAAGCTTGTGAGCGGTCGTTAGCTTCTTGGAAGTAACTCTGTTTTACTTTCCAGATAGCATCTAAAAAGAAAGGTTCGCTCGGATTCTCATTACACCAGGTGTGTTCGGAACCAAGGGATATATAACGCCAAGCTTCGTCAAATTCGGAACGGGGAACAGCTCTGCCGGGGCTTAGCATTGTCCATAGTTTTTCAGCTTGCGTTAAGCGTTCTTTTGTATTACGGTTCTCAGCAGTAAAATAAGCAGCAGTACCTAATCCATCAGTCCAGTATTCAGTATAATCTCCTTTAACTACCGGCAGTTTATCTCCATATCCTTTATCAATCATCTCCATAATCTCATGACCTCCGGCTATTGTAAGGTGAGGATAAGCATGTTCTTCATTCCACTTCTTAACAGCAGCAGGAACATCTGCGTCAAGCGGACAATTATCCCATAAACACCACGACAACACAAGGAAATCATAGGGATATTTAATACTATCCATCTCCATTAGCTTCTTAGTGAAGTCAACATTAGCACTTCCTGTTTTGATAACTGCAGGAACTTTGCTTGGGTCACGCTGCCCGAACCAAGGGCGTCCTGTTGTCCAGCCTTTATCCATACTTCCACTGTTTGCATAGCCTCCCGGTTGAAAGAAAAGAACCTTACTCTTACCATCAGGGCCAACCCACCAGAAAGGATACTTATCAATATCTTTATGAGCATTCCCTGCCCTGTCGCCATTAGGCCACGACATGATATACTTAACGCCTTGCTGTGCCATTACCGAAACCAAACCCCACGACATACCGGGAACATCCATTTGCTGAAACACATCCATTGGCTTCCCTGTTAGCTTTTGCATCCTTCTGCTGAAATCGAATACATGGAACAGCTCTTCGTCAGAACAAACACTTGTGTTAAGGTTTAAGTAGCTAGCATCAACACATAAATAACCTTTACGGATAGCATTCAAAACGTCTTCCTGCTTTTCGGGCATTGTTTGCCACAAACGTTCCAAAGGCCATGTAACTTCTGGATTCCAATGATATCTTGCCCCTTCCGGGAATGCTTTTGTTTCTTCCGCTAACTTTATACCCTCAATGATATTAGTTTTATGCATTATCTCTACATTCTTCTGAGTATTGGTATAACCTATATCTACGTGCGAATGAGGATAAATATACACGTTCCAGTATCTCATAGGTAAGACTTTTATAGTCTTCTTTATCTTCTGCTCACCCTGAATTAGCGTAAGCGTAACCTGAGCCTCCTTTTTTACACCAATATCAGTCGGAAGCAGAACAGAACATGATGTATCACCTTCAGCAGACGCAGGTAATATTTCAGTAACTTCTTTAATTCCGTTTACCTTTACTTCAATCTGAGCTTTACCGATAAGCTTTGCTCCTTTATAGTTAACTACAACTTCACGACCCGGTTTGCCATCTTTTCGATAAAGATAAACAGCCTGAGCAACGCATTCTATATCTGTGGGGAATGTCTCTG
>JBAXLO010000276.1:0-5300 GCA_037134755.1 Bacteroidota bacterium
ATCATTTCCTAAACTAAACTTAAAACTACATTCACATACAGATACATCATCTACATAAACATAAGTTACACCTATTTTACCTATAGGCCAACTAATAACATTATCAAAGTTGCCGATTGTTAAATATTGTTCTCCACCATTAGAATTAAAGCTGTTTGCTATTTTAAACCAACTAACAGTATCTATATTAAAAATATCATTTTGAACTCTAATACCACTACTTAAAAATGGGACTATACTATCTTGAACCGAATCTTTTGTAAAAAGCATACCTATTGAGTCTAATAAAACATAATTATCATTTACAAATGAGCCTTCTGCAAGTGTGATATAGAAATTAGTGCAATATCTTTTATTTGCAATTAACGAATCACTTAATTTTGTTTTTATTGCCTCTCTATAATTATTAATCCATGTATTTGAATATACACCAAACCCAGCATAAGCAACACCGCTATGTGCATATTGAAATCCAAACGCATTTGATGGAATAGCAAGTTGTGGAATTGTTGCGCAAGAATTAAAATACTCAGTACTATAACCCCACCAATATTTACATTTATATAATTCATTAGTAGCATCAGGGCAAGTATAATATTCTTCAAAAGAAGGATTATGAACTAGGTTAGTTCCAATAATCTGCCCTTTGGAATTAATACCAAATAAAAGAAGATATAATACTAATATGTTTTTAAAGTACTTCATATTGGATACAAAAATAAGTAAATCCTGTCATATAGACAGGATTTACTTACAAAAGGTTGCTTATTTATTTAAAATAATTAATTTGCCTGATGAAAATTGAACACCATTAATCTTAATTACATAGAAATAGATACCGGATGTTAAACTGCTTACATTGATTATTTGCTTAACAGAAGATTGAGCAATAGTATTTAATATTAGTTTATTTCCCATAATACTCCAAATCTCAATTATTCCATCATTCAAAATTGGTTGATCAAAAGCAATAGTAATACTTTCCTTTGCTGGATTAGGATACACATGCACTGTATTAGGTTTAGCATCCGGCTTAGTATATTGTTGCAATGATTTTTCTTTATAGTTTATATCGTCAGGATTTATATTCAGCATTACACATGCTAAATATACTGCATCTCCATTCGTATATGGATCACTATAAGCTATATTATACAAAGTCCCGCTTTGGTCTTTTGTTAGTTCATAGTTGCCTAATGCCCATGTATTAAGATATATACTACCAACTAATATCCGATTGTGGTTAACATCATTCGTGTCTGTAATAAGATTCAGTTCATTTTGTGCTGTTACTAAATCATTTGTATCTATAGCAGCTAGTGCATTAAAATAATGAGCAGCATCCGAAGATAACATGGTATTATAAAATGCCTGATACACATAATCACTTGTATCACCCATATTTATTAGGGAAGAATCGCTTGCTAATTGTTTATAAACGTATTCTCTTTCTGTAGCAATTATCGTATATCCATTAGGAATAGTATCATAGTTAAATTGGTTTCTTACAATACCACCGATAGCTATTTCACGCATAGCAGCATTTTTTATAATTACATAAGGATTAAAGGATCCTACACTATTTGAACAGCTATCAGGAGTATCTGCATTTTGAAAAGGACTTATGATATAAAGTGAATAATTACAATATGGATCAGGATCATATACTGAATTTGAGGGTTGGTGAAAATATGTAAAATTACTAATTAAACCACCATTAATACTATATAACCTGCATGCAGTACCAGAAGGAAAATAACTATCATACCATATATTATCAGGATTTAACCCCGGTACAGTTGGCGATTGATATTGAACACCTTGATTGCTTATTTTCGAATTAGTACCAAACTGAATACCATAATAATTATCTTTTAGATTATTGCATTCAAATTGTGTACTTGTTAATGTTCCGCTTGTATAGATACCACTGCCCATTTGTGTCATGTTGTTCCCTTGTATAGTAGCACCTTTGCTATAGTCTGTCCATATACCTCGGATACTGCTATTCTGATTAATTGTTAAATCAGGGATAGGATAACGGCTAATACTATTGTTTTTAGCTAACAAATTATCGCAATTATGTATTTCAATACCATAATATTTAAGTGGAAGATTATATGGATATTGTTGTGAAGAATAATTAGTAATTGTATTATTTTGAACCTTTACACTTTTGCTAAAATTAGAAGTAATATTTCTCAAAAATATTCCTGTATATTGATTTTGTATCCAATTAGAATCAACCGATAAATGAATAGGATTAGAATTACTATTTAAATTTTGAATACTGATAGCAGTAAACGGATTTAAAACACCAAGATTTGACTCAGAGATAGAATTTTGGCGTACAATCGAGTTGTCAAGTGTATTTACTAAACTAATACCATATTTGCCATTAATAAAATTATTATGTTCTAATAAATTTATATAATGATAAGAAAATATACCTGTATTACAACTATCAAAAACATTTTGCTTTTTATCGTCACCACCTACAATTAAACCACAGTGTGGTAATGGTGTTGATTGCTGACTAAGTGGAGCTGCATACATTGCATAAATACTACCTTCAATATATGGTGGCAAAATTTGAAAAGGAGGAGGATTACTACCAATATGTTCTATATGTTTAAATTGGTTATTAAACACATTAATAACCGAATTAAACGCATAAATACCATATTGCATATAACTAAAAGTATTCTGATAACTTGGCGAACTATAATCACCAATAGTAATATAATGTATACTGTCGCAATAAACACCAACTAATGTTTTTATACCTTGATAAGGTGGCCAGCCTAATGAAGTAGCTCCGATAAATCTGGTATTTTTAATAGATCCAGAGTAATTTACAGCAAGAGCATTGCTAATTTTAACATTATAGTAGTTCTCCTTCATATTAGCATCATCTAACTTAATAACTCCCCCATTATTGGATACCAATCCATTGATAGCCCATTGAATTGTTGAACCATTTGTAACTGTCACCTTGGCTGACGTGTCGTTTACATATACTCCATCCCACATATATTCGCAACCTGCATATAAAATTGAAACTTTATCAATATTAAACTGTACACCCTGAGCAACATTAATTTTAGCTTCCGGTCCCATATTAAAAGTATTATGTTCTAAAGTTATATTAGAATCTAGTGTTATTACACCATTAATATTATATGTAGTCCCAGGTACTATGTCATGTGGATATAGAATAGTATCGTTGATAGTTTCAATTTTGTCTTTGCCGATACAACAAGGGAAAACAACTATTGTTTTTGACGAAGAGCAACCAATATTGTCACTATATGTAACAGTAACTTCACCTGGATTATCGTATGTTAAATCCGGATAACTGTTCCAGTGAACTGTAATGATATTACTGTCGCCTATATAACTTATATCATTTACAACATTCCATATAAAATTAGATGTACCGTTAGGAGAAGATGCCGTATATGTTGTTATAGTATCGCAGTTATTAAAATTACCTGTGATAGTTGGTGGAGGATTATTTGGAACAACATGAACTTCATCAATATAATAATAAGCATCTAGAATATTTGGAGGGAATGAACCAAAATACCCAATTGTAATATATTGTATACTGTCAACAGTAGGAGTAAAATTATAACTAATAGATGTCCAGTTATTCGAAGTGTCAGCTATATAAGTGGTATCATGATCTTTCCATATCCATGTTTGTGCCGGAATATACGCTATAGTACTAGTAATATTATTCATAGAATCAGTTCCAATATAAGGATTATAGTTGCTTAAATATACACCTATATTATTAGTTGGAGTATTTACACCTCCATTAGAAAGTGATACTTTTAAAGATACAGTATATTTATTATCTTTTATTAATGGTTGCTTTAATTTTTGATAAATATATTCACTATAATCCCGTTTCCCTTTCCAATGTTTTTTATAATAAATTCCTGCAAATGCTTTATGTTTAAGAGAATGATAATAGTCATTTTGATACCCCCCTATAACAATTGGAACAGCAAATCCAAGAGTCCCTGAACCTCCATTAAAATAATCAGGAGTAGCATCATTTACTGATCCCCAAGGACAAGCAAGCCCAATTTGGGCAGCATTATTTGGATAATATGCACAGGATTCAAAATTTCCATTACAAACTAAATCACAATAATAACCTGGTGTTTGATATAGAGAGCTATCATAATCATGACAAATTGTATCATCACAATTTAATATAACAGATTTGTTATTAATATAAAAATTTATAGAAGGTGATAAGTTTAGTTTTGTAAGTTTAATATAATAGTTATTCCCCACAGTAAGAGTATTTACATACAAACCGTTATGACTTGTATAGCTTGCTGTATCTATAAGCATTAAATTTCCACAATTTCCAGAGTAAATATATATATCTGAAACTGTATCAAAAGTAGATTCTAAACTAGAGACTTGTATAGTTAGATATGGGGTAGTAGCATTATAGATATACCATGCAATAGTATCATTTGCTGATAATAATTGAATTGCAGTATCCGAGGGAAATAATGCAATTGCACCATTACAGTAACTACTAGTATTTCCTAACAGTGGGCTTGTAGTTAAATATTGAGGCGAACCAGTACAATTAGCAGCAAAAACTGAATAATAATATTGTATATTCTGACTAACATTAGTATCTGCAAATACTGTATCAGTTTGATAAGCTACTATTGTACCGCTACCAAATGGATTTCCGGCAGTATAGGTAGCTCCTCTTGCAGGTGTTGCTGTAAGAGAAGCGTATGTACTCCTTACTATCAGATAATGATCGGCACTTGCTGAAGCTGTAAAAGAGCCATTAATAGTAGTGTTATTTCTTGTTAATATTAGATTGGTAGGTTGGGCTATTGGTATACCACAATTAAGGCTAACACTGGCAGCAAGTGGAGATGTAGTTAAATAGTTATGCGTGCAATATAATGTATCAGCAGAAAAAATAAAGTAATAATACGTACCTTTATTCAGATTTGTATCTATAAAAGAGGTTCCTTGCTGATAAGCTATCACAACACCATTTCCTATTGTATTACCCACAGTGTATAATGTCCCTCTAACAGGTGATGCCCCTAAAATACCGGACGAACTTCTTACTATCAAATAGTGATCAGCAGTTTCAGAAGCTGAAAAACTACCAATAACTGTACTAAAATAAGGAGTTAATGCTAAATTTGTAGGTTGTGTACGTCCTTCTGTAGGATTTATAGTATTTGCGCCCCAATTTGCATTGTTATATGCTATACCAACATCTTGGCTGTCAATATTTCCAT
>JBAXLO010000277.1:0-5078 GCA_037134755.1 Bacteroidota bacterium
ATTGTCAATAAATTGATTTCAAAATAAAGAATAAATAATAAAGTAAAATTAAAATATATTTTATAATCGGTCTCAGCGATGCTGCGAAAAATCATTTCTTATTGTTTTTTCTACAAATTATAACATCTCTTACAGTCAATTTTATAATTTCATAACTTTATTTGTAAATATTATAACTGATATATTTGGATTCTTTTGTAATATTGCATTTTAATTTAAATCCATTAATAATATAAATTAGGTCTTATGAGACATAAATATTTATTTGTCATAATTGTTTTTACAGTTATCATTTCTTTATCAACCATCAATGTAAATGCTCAGCAATGGGGCGATTACACCTTGTATAGTGTTCAAAACTCGAATACTGCATATTTGATGGACACTAACGGCACTAATTACCATACCTGGACTTTTGCAACAACAGCCAAAACAGCTTACTCTACATATATGTTACCCGGTGGCACATTGGTAAGAACAGTAATGGCTACTACTAACCCAATGGGCAATGCCGGGGGGATGACCGGAAGAGTGCAAAAAGTTGATTACAACGGTAATGTAACTTGGGATTTTACTTATTCAACAAGTACTTACTGTTTGCATCATGACATTTGTCCGTTGCCAAACGGTAATGTATTAATGATTTCATATGACGTAAGAACTTCAGCAGAAGTTACTGCCGCAGGTTGCTCAACTACATTACCAAATGGAATCTGGTCGGAGAAGATTATAGAAGTTCAGCCAACAGGTGCTACTACCGGTACAATAGTTTGGGAATGGCATTTGTGGGACCATCTATGCCAGAATTACAGTTCTGCGAAAGCTAATTATGTGACTTCAATTGTTCAGAATCCTCAATTAATGAATATTAATTACACCACTACACAAGACTGGTTTCACATGAATGGGATTGATTATAATCCAACTCTCGATCAGATTGTTTTCAGTTCGCATAATTTGAATTCATTATTTATAATTGATCATAGCACAACTACTGCTCAAGCTGCTACACATACTGGAGGCAATGCTGGCAAAGGCGGTGATTTTTTGTATCGTTGGGGAAATCCTACTAGCTATGGTGCTACAGGAACTACTGATTTTAATGTAGTTCATGACGCACACTGGATTCAAACAGGATGCCCAAGAGCCGGTCAGCTTGCAGCATTTAATAATAAGGGAGGTACGGGGAGTAAGTCGTGTATTGATGTTATTCAACCACCTTTGGTTGATTATAATTATTCACTTACTTTAGGATCGGCTTATACTCCTTCAACTTACGCCTGGAGACATACATACAGCGGAAATGCTACACAAGATATGGGCAATTCGCAGCATTTGCCTAATGGAAATGTATTGGTTTGTATGGCAATGTCGGGTACTATTTATGAAATTGATTCAAATCAAACATTATTATGGACAAAGACCATAACAGGTACTTCACCACATGCTTACAGATATTCTGCTGCTTATACAACAAGTGCTGCAATGAGTGTAAGCGCTGCTGCTGACCAAGATACTGTTTGTTCAGGTACTACAATTCAATTATCATCAACAGCCACAGGCTCAGCATTACAATATTCATGGGTATCATTCCCTTCAGGCTTCACTTCCAATCTTCAAAACCCCAGTGTAGCACCCACTAAAAGCACAAAATATGTTGTAACAGTGTACAATGGAGTTTTATCTACCAGTGATTCCGTATATATTTTTGTAAACCCAGTTCCGGATACTGCTGGAATTATATCAGGAACCAGTGTAATTTGTCAAGGTTTAGGCAGTTATACTTACATTGTACCAAGTATACCAAATGCAACTTCTTACGTATGGACATTGCCTTCAGGAGCAAGTGGCTCAAGTACAACTGATAGCATAATTGTTAGTTATGGTACATCTGCTGTAGCTGGAAATATTACAGTTGCAGGTGTTAATGCTTGTGGTAATGGAGTTGCAGCATCCTTAGCAATTTCTCAAAGTAATATTATCCCTGCTAATGCAGGAATTATTTCGGGAGAGACAGTTGTTTGTCAGGGACAAAATAATGTTACTTACACAGTACCAAACATAAGCAATGCAACTTCATATATATGGACTTTGCCTGGCGGCGCTACAGGTACATGTAATTCAAATAATATAAGTATAAGTTACGGTAGTTCAGCTGCCAGTGGTAATCTATCAGTTCATGGGAGTAATGCCTGTGGTATTGGAGATTCATCAATATTATCTATAACTGTAAATACAGCACCTGCAACACCATCTATTACTCTGATGGGGAATACTCTTACATCAAATTCTACCACAGGAAATCAATGGTATAATCTAGCAAGCGGTGCCATAACATCTGCTACTGCTCAGACATATACACCACAACAAATAGGAGATTACTTTGTAATAGTTACTGCTAATGGATGTGGCTCTGATTCTTCAAATATTATTCATTTTGATAATACCGGTATAACTACTGTTTATTCAGATGAAATAAATATTAAAATACACCCCAATCCATTTAAAAATAACACAACTTTTTATTATAGTTTAAATAAAACCACTGATGTTCGTTTAAGTATTTTTGATTTAACAGGAAGAGAATTAAAAGTTGTTTGTGATAACAAACAAGAAAAAGGGGATCACAAATTAGTTATTGATGCTGAAAACCTTAATGCCGGTGTTTATTTTTATAAAATAAATATAGGGAATAAATCAAAATCAGATAAGCTTATCATAGCAAAGTAATTTGTATAAATAAATAATCACTAAGACCACGCTTACAAGTTAATTGCAAGCGTGGCTATCTTTTTATTTAAAGTTAAAATTTCTTTTTCGAAATTAAAACTATTATGATTCAAAGCAATTTATAAATTAACTGAAGGAGGTAATATTCCTAATTTAATATAAATTGGACGGATTTTAGACTTGATCATAGGAAGTTTATATGCAAAGAGAGCGGCACCAATAATACATGTAACTCCGCCAACTAAAATAGTGTTCGGAGCCCCTATCACACTTGTCATTGACCCTGCAAAAAGACTACCAAACGGAGCTGACCCCATAAAAGCCATTGTATAAAAACTCATCACCCTACCTCTTTTATCATCGTCAACAATAGTTTGTAAAATTGTATTACTAGCTGCAATTTGTATCATCATGCCGAGGCCTGCAATTGAGAGCAATACTAAAGATAAGAGGAAGAATCTTGATAAAGAAAAAGCAATAAGTCCTATACCAAAAGTGGTTGCAGCTATAGGAATAATTTTACTGAGACCTAAAACATTTTTGCGTGAAGCAAGGTAAAGAGCACCTGATAATGCACCAACTCCGGAAGCTGCCATTAAAAAACCAAAAGTATGTGCCCCACCATGCAATATTTCTTTCGCAAAAACAGGCATAAGCACTGTGTAAGGCATACCCATGAAACTGACCATAGCAAGTAATATTAAAATGTATTTAATTGGTGCAAAACCAAATGCATATGAAAAGCCTTCTTTCAATTCTTTTAAAACTGCGACATCTTTCTTTTTGGCAATGCGAGGTTTAACTTTCATAAATAACAAGGATGCAATCACAAATAAATAACTTATTGCATTCAGCATAAAACAAATACCTTCGCCCATAAAGGCAATCAATAAACCTGCAATGGATGGGCCAATTAATCTTGCCCCATTTACCATCGAAGAGTTTAAGGCAATGGCATTCCCAAGCTCTTCTTTCTTCTCAACCATTTCGACTACAAATGACTGACGTGCCGGTACATCAAATGCATTAATACATCCCAGAAAAACACTTAATACTACAATATGCCAAACCTGAATATTTCCGCTTAAGTACAATATAGCCAGAATAAAAGCCTGTAACATAGCAGCAATTTGAGTTCCTATTAAAATATAATATTTATTCCATCTATCTGTTAGAACGCCTGCAAAAGGAGCTATTATAAAGGTAGGAATTTGCCCTGCAAAACCGACTACACCAAGTAAAAGTGCTGAGCCGGTTAAGTGATATACTAACCATGGCGTTGCAATACGTTGTATCCATGTTCCAATTAAAGAGATGCTTTGTCCTCCAAAAAAGAGTCGAAAATTCCTATACTTAAAGGAACGAAAAATCATTTTGAAACCTGTAAATTTGTCTGAACTTTTAGTAGGCAATGGCATTGATAGTTATATAGGTATATCGTATTTAGTAGTCTTTATTTATTATTTAATATCATTCAGTTATCTAAATTTATTATTACATACTTATTGATAATATTTTGTTTTAGATTTAATTTCTATAGTAAAAACTTAATAATAAAAATTACTTAACGGAAAAAAGATCGTTTAAATTGTCTTTGCAAATGCGATAATATTTCCATCCAAATCGGCACAATAAGCAACAATATCGCCCCAATCATAAGTTTTTGCTTCACAGATAGGTTTAGCTCCAGAATTAATTGCATTTTTGTAAGACTGTTGAGGATCATCAACAAAAAGATAAATTTCACAACGAGGGATTCCATTTGCGGATGCAGGATTTGGGACATTATTACCTAATATTCTTGCAATTCCTGTTTCAGGCATTAAGCCAAGTTTTGTAAATTGATTAATTGTGAACTCAGTCATTCCCTGAACATCTAATGAAGGCTTTACACCTAAAATATTTTCATAAAAAACCTTGCTTTTATTTTGGTCTTTTACATAAATAATAAAAAGAATTCTCTGCATAGCTTGTTGTTTTATTATAGATTAATAATTAATATTTCTATTATACCTGTGAGGATGAAAAACCTTACAGGAAAGGTTCAAATTAACTTAGAATTTAATAATCATTTGTACTTTAATTTCTGATTTAGTATCACCTTGTATTTCATCAAGTCCAGTACCTATTACACTTTTACCTGAATAGTATGTAACTGCATATCTAATCCATGTATCAATGTTCTTATTTAAATGATATTTCAGCATAATGTAAAATCTATTACCTTTATAATAATATGAGGGAATAGAAAATCCATATAAAACATCGTTCTCATAAGAATATATTCTTTCATCGTAAGAATAGGTGTCAAAAGTAGCATATCTTGCTGAGATTACCAAAGGTAATTT
>JBAXLO010000278.1:0-5073 GCA_037134755.1 Bacteroidota bacterium
CAGAACTTTTTCTGGATGATAAAGGCGACGCCCAAATGACTCAGAACTTTTTCTGGATGATAAAGGCGACGCCCAAATGACTCAGAACTTCTTCTGAATGATAAAAAAAGTTTTCAGATGACTTTTTCTGTATATTAAGTTATAAGCGTAGTAATGATTTCCTGATGAGGTTTAAATCTATAATGCTGTTATAACAGAATGGGAAACAAAAAAACCGTATTTTGTAATTCGTAATTCGTAATTTTTTATAATCCCTAAAAAAATATCCCTCTATAAATATTTAGAAAATAGTCACAACCGAAATCTGAACCAAAAAAATAGACTTCCGACAGCAAAAAATAGACTTCCGACACAAAAAAATAGACTTCTGATTGAAAAAAATAGACTTCCTTCCAAGAAAAATGAACTTCTGAACCAAAAAAATAAACATCTGATTTCAAAGAATTAACTTCCCATTAAGCAAAATGACTTCCCACCTAAAAAAATAGACTTCTGATTACAAAAAATAGACTTCCCATCAAGAAAAATGCTCTTCCTACACCAAAAAATACACTTCATTTACTATACTTTTTTTAAACCAATAAATCGGAATTTCCCAAAGATAAAATGAAAATTCCCGGAAATTTGCACAATAGGAATATTAAATTGTATAAAACTTAAAAATAAAAGAAACCTTTTGTATTTGGGTTAAACATAACTTTTGATATTAACTTAAACTTCAAATAACCATTTAAAGATTTAGTTTGTTATTCATGTTACAAAAGCGTAATTTTGTAAACTAATATTTTCATATAAATCAAATGCGTACCGAAAAGGATTTTATTGGTGAGTTACAGATACCTGAGGGTGCTCTGTATGGCATACATTCAGTGAGGGCTAAGGAAAATTTTCTTTACAATTCGCTTTTCGATATCGTGTGGTATAAAGCTACTGCGCAAGTAAAACATGCCTGCTACCTCACCTACAAGAGTTTCGGCAAGGCGCTGCTGGATAAATATAAGTCCGATGAATTGCCTATTACACTTATTCCCGATAAGGTGATGGATGCTTTAATCGACACTGCCATCGAATGTTCGCAAGGTAAGTATTTTGATAACTTTATAGTGCCTGCCATACAAGGTGGTGCCGGCACTAGTATTAATATGAATATCAATGAGATTATAACTAATGTTACGTTATGGAAATTAGGTTATAAAATTGGTGATTACTCTGTAATTGACCCTATTGAACAGGCTAATATTTACCAATCTACCAACGATGTTATTCCTACTTCCTTAAAAGTTGCCGTGATGCAGCTGCTTAAGGTACTTGAGGAAGGGATAAATCAGTTGCGTGCTAAGGTTGAGCTTACTGAGACCGCTACTCGTAACATGCTGCGTATAGCTTACACACAAATGCAAGAGGCTGTGCCTTCGTCGTATGGAAAATTATTTAGCACCTACAACGAAGCTCTTTCAAGAGATTGGTGGAGGGTGTCCAAATGTTTCGAAAGGATTAAAGTTGTCAATTTGGGAGGTAGTGCTGTTGGGACAGGCATTGCTGTTCCTCGCTTTTTTATTATGGAAGTAGTGTCTAATCTTCAAAAGATCACTAACCTTCCGGTAACACGCAGCGAAAATCTTCCTGATGCCACCAACAACCTCGATTCTTTAGTAGAAGTGCATGCAATCCTCAAGGCACATGCCGTTAATCTTGAGAAAATGACTTCAGATTTGCGTTTATTAGCTTCGGACATCACGATAAGTAATGAATTAAGCATCCCTCAAAAACAAGTAGGCAGCTCCATAATGCCAGGTAAGGTTAACCCTGTGATTGTTGAGTTTGTGATAAGCGCGGCTCAAAAGATTTATGCTAATGATATGCTTATAAGTTCGCTTTCCGCGAGAGGTTGCCTTGATTTAAATGCTTATCTTCCAATTATCGGCAACGCAATGTTGGAAAGTCTGCATTTATTAATTGCCTGCGATAAAACGATTACTGAAAACATCTTTGACAACTTAAATATTGATGCGCATCTTGCAGAAGAACGCCTCTTTAAAAGCCCTGCCATCACTACTGCCCTCTCGCCTTACATAGGTTATAATAAAGCCTCTGAAATAGCTAAGCTTATGAAGAAAGAAAATATTAATGTGTTTGAAGCTAATGATATATTGCAATTGATTACTAATGAAAAGCTAAAGGAAATACTAAAACCAGATAACTTATTGAAGACAGGTTATTCGATTAATGATTTATTATGAGTAAAGGAAAAGATGCTAAGCCACATATAGGTATTTTCGGCAGACGAAACAACGGGAAAAGTTCGTTAATTAATGCTTTGGCAGGACAAGATATTGCCATCGTTTCGGATCATGCCGGCACTACCACCGATCCCGTTAAGAAATCGATGGAAATAACCGGTATGGGTGCTGTTATTTTAATTGATACCGCCGGTATTGATGATGTCGGCGAGCTTGGTCAAAAAAGGATACACAAAACAAAAGAAGCTTTAAAGACCGTTGATCTGGCTATACTTGTAATTACTGCCAATAGTTTTGGAGATTTTGAAACAGATCTTATTAATGATTTTAATGAGTATGCTATTCCTTATTTTATCTTGCATAATAAGTCTGATTTGGAACTTATTTCAGAGTCATTGAATAATTATATTGTTAATAACTTTAATGTTCCTGTCATCAACTTTAGTTCGGTTAAAAAAGATAATACCGAAGGGATAATAAAGACTATAAGGAAGTTATTGCCCGAAACCGCGTATCGTACACAGTCGCTTATCGGCGATTTGATTAGTTATGGTGATACAGTATTATTGATTACTCCAATTGATATCGAAGCTCCCGAAGGAAGGCTTATTTTGCCACAAGTTCAGGTTATTCGTGACGTTCTGGATAATGATGGGATAGCTGTTGTGTGCAAGGAACGCGAAGTTGACACTTACATTAGTAAGATGAACCCTAAGCCTAAGCTGGTTGTCACCGATAGTCAAGTGTTTTTAAAGGCAGATGCATCTGTACCAAAAGACATCCCATTAACAAGTTTCAGCATCATATTAGCACGTCAAAAGGGTGATTTCTCTAATTATATAAAAGGAACCCCTTATCTATCTAAACTAAAAGATGGCGACAGAGTTTTAATTCTCGAATCATGCACACATCATGTTTCCTGTGATGATATTGGCAGAATGAAGATCCCAAGATGGCTAACTAATTATTCGGGTAAGAAGCTGGAATATGATGTGGTTACAGGTTTAAATACTTTACCAAGAAATATCCGTGATTATGCAATAGTTATACAATGCGGTGGTTGTGTAATCACTCGCAAGCAAGTTATCAACCGCTTAAAACCTGCTGTTGATGCCGGGATTCCTGTTACCAATTATGGAATGGCTATAGCTTATGTCCATGGTATTTATGATCGTGCAGTAGCACCTTTTTTACAATTAGAAAAAGACAAAACAGACTATCTATAACATATAATGTATGGGAATTAAAGAACAAAGCTTTGGTAATGCTAAAATCAACTTCCCCGTTGACGTTAATTTTAAGGTAATAATGAATGATACCTTCCCAAACGAGGTGAATATTGTTCATATTGCAAACGTTATTGAGGATACCGGACTTGATTATAGAGAAATTACTTCAGTTAACAGCAAGAAAAAGAATTATACAAGCTATACTTTTCAACTAACTGTTGAAACCGAAACTCAATTTAAAGAACTATACGAAAGGATAAGACAAGTGCCGGGCTTTGTGATGGCTTTTTAAGATAATTACGAAATAAAAATAACAGCTACACCTCGACTTCGCTCGGTGACCGAGTAGAAAGGTCGGTCGCTGAGCGGAGTCGAAGCGGGGTGGGGTAATCTTAATACAAATGACAAACATAGACGAAATTTTAAAGAAAGAAAGCTTTACAAAGGAAGACCTTGTAATTCTTCTTAATTCTAATGAAGAAGGCAGAAAGAAAATCTTTGAGAAAGCAGCTGAAGTCAAGAAGACTTATGTTGGCAATAAGGTTTATTTTAGAGGTTTGATAGAGTTCTCTAATGTATGTTCCAAGAATTGTTATTATTGTGGCATTCGTGCAGGCAACAATAAGTTGGTTCGTTATTTTGTTACTGAAGATGAAGTTTTAAATGCTGTAAAATATGCTTATGATGAAGGTTATGCTTCTTTAGTTATTCAATCAGGGGAACAAAATACTAAAGCTTTTACTGAAACTATCTATAATCTTTTGATGAAGATAAATAGTATTACTGATAATAAAATGGGAATTACACTTTCGTTAGGCGAACAGTCAGAAGAAACCTATTTAAGATGGAAAGAAGCCGGTGCTCGCAGGTATTTACTACGTATAGAAACTTCAAGCCGTGAGTTATATTCCAAACTTCATCCAAATGATAAACATCATGATTATGATGAGCGTTTGAATGCTTTAAAGCTGTTACGTAAAACAGGTTATCAGGTTGGAACCGGTGTTATGATAGGGCTTCCTTTTCAAACTATCGAAGACCTAGCCGATGATCTTTTATTCTTTAAAGAATTTGATATAGATATGGCTGGCATGGGGCCATATATCGAGCATGAAGACACCCCTTTATATCAATATAAAGATTTATTAATACCTAAAGAAGAAAGGTTTATTCTTTCGTTAAAGATGGTTGCTTTATTAAGGATTATGATGAAAGATATTAACATAGCAGCAACCACAGCTATGCAGACTTTAGATAAAATGGGGAGAGAAAAGGCTATAAAGGTTGGCAGTAATGTCATTATGCCTAACCTTACACCTGTTAAGTACCGCGAAAATTATCTTTTATATGAAGATAAACCATGTATTGACGAGGAAGCAAGCGAATGTAAAAACTGTTTGGAAGCACGTATCCACATTGCCGGCGATGAAATAGGTTATAACGAACACGGTGATTCAATTCATTTTAAGAATAGAAACAAAAAATAAAAAGTATTATTTAATTCATAATACATTTATAACTGTCTGATATAATACAAAGAAGCCCATTAATATTGAAAGTAGCCCATTAATATTGAAAGTAACCGATTAATATTAAAAGTAGCC
>JBAXLO010000279.1:0-5058 GCA_037134755.1 Bacteroidota bacterium
TATTGCAGAGCCATGTTGTAATATTGCAGAGCCATGTTGTAATATTGCAGAGCCATGTTGTAATATTGCAGAGCCAAGTTGTAATATTGCAACGTCACGCTGTAATATTGCAAAGCCACGTTGTAATATTGCAACGTCACGTTGTAATATTGCAACGTCGATGATAGAGATGGCAATTAGCTTACTTTTAATGGCTGCAACACTCTTCTTAATACAAGATAAACAATACGATAAGATGTTTTTAAAGTCGTATAAAAAGAAGTTTGAAGTAGTAATATCAGAAGCAAAAGCATTAAAAGCACATTAATCCTTACGAAATATTCATAAGAATACTTTTATTAGTGAGGGTATATATGTTAAAGTATAATATAAAAATATTGAATAAATAAATAGAAATTTTTAGTTGCATTAACTAAAGTTTATATACATTTGCAGCGAGATTAATTAGAATTATAAAATAATGGAAACATTAATTAATCCCATTGAGATTCATGATTTATTAACAAATTAAAACAAAAAACAAACATGGAGAATTTCTTTTTAAATTACTGGTGGATACTGGTAATAATAGTATGTCTTGCATTATATAAGTTCATACTAAGGTTTTTGTTCGGGATGGTAATAGTGCCCGAAGACAAAATAGGTTTGGTTACAAAGAAATTTGTATTATTCGGAGAAAACAAAGAGCTACCCGATGGCAGAATTATTGCAACATTAGGCGAAGCAGGTTTTCAGGCTAAAGCATTAGCTCCGGGTATTTACTTTTGGAAATGGATTTGGCAGTATGATGTAACTATGGAGTTATTTACAGTAATACCCGAAGGCAAAATAGGCTTGATACTTGCACGGGACGGTGAAGGAATACCTACCGGAAATATCTTAGCCAAAAGGGTAGAATGTGATAGCTATCAGGATGCAGAAAAGTTCTTAGTAAATGGCGGACAACGTGGCCGTCAAACTGTTTATATCACTGCGGGATCTTATCGTATAAACACTATGCTTTTTGAAGTTTCTATTACTGAAATGATACGTATTCAGGAAAGCATGGTTGGTATTGTCACTACATTAGATGGTTTACCGATAGAAGCTAATCAGATAGCAGGTAAATTAATTGAAGGACATAATAACTTTCAGGATTTTGATGCTTTTATTAAGAATGGAGGCAACAGAGGCTTGCAACCACAGGTAATTCTTGCCGGTTCTTATAATCTTAACCCATGGGCTGTTCAGATAGAAGAAATCCCTATGACAGAAATATCGATAGGATATGTGGGCGTTGTTATTTCATATATTGGTCAAGAAGGAAACGATTTAACAGGCTCAGAGTTCAAACATGGCAATATCGTTGAAAAAGGATATAAAGGTGTTTGGTTAGAACCTCTTGGTCCGGGTAAATATCCTGTCAATAAATATATAATGAAAGTAGAACTGGTACCAACTACTAATCTTGTTCTTAACTGGGCTTCTGCCAGAAGTGAAGCACATAATCTTGATAAAAACCTTTCAACAATTACGGTACGTTCAAAAGATGGGTTCCCATTTAATCTGGATGTAGCTCAAATTATTCACGTACCAACTACCGAAGCTCCAAAAGTTATTGCTCGTTTTGGTAATATGGTTAACTTAGTATCTCAGGTATTAGAACCAACTATTGGTAACTATTTCAGAAATTCGGCTCAGGATAGTGATGTTATTGCTTTTTTAAGTACTCGTAAAGAAAGACAGGAATCAGCTAAAGCTCATATCAAAAAAGTATTGGATGAGTATAATGTTAATGCTGTTGATACTTTAATTGGTGACATTGTTCCACCCGAATCTTTAATGAAGACTTTAACTGATAGGAAGATTGCTGAAGAACAAAAAGTAACTTACGATACACAGAAAAGAGCACAGGAAACACGTCAGGGGATGGAAAAGGAAACTGCAATTGCTGATATGCAGAAAGAGATAGTTAAGGCGCAACAAAGTGTTGAAATTGCTGAACGTACTGCGAATGCAACTGTAAAGAAATCGGAAGGAGATGCAACAAGTGTTAAACTTGCTGTAGGTGCTGAAGCTGAAGCAACAAAAATGAGAGCTTTCGCTGAAGCGGAATCAACCAAAGCAAGAGCTCAGGCTGAATCGGAAGCTATTAAAATGAAAGCTTCAGCGCAAGCTGAACAAATTTCATTAACGGGTACTGCTGAAGCAGGAAAGATATTAGCTGTAGGTAAATCTACTGCCGAAGCTTATGAACTTGCCGTAAAAGCTTTAGGTGGCGAAAACTTTACACGTTATAAGATTACGGAAGAGTTATCAAAAGGAAACATTAAATTAATTCCTGATATCTTAATTGGTGGTAATAACAATGGAAGTGGTGCGATTGATGGTCTTTTAGGTTTAAAACTTATGGAAATGATGGATCCAAAGAAAAAGGAAGAAATCATAAAAGAAATTAAACCAATAACTCAAAACCCTGATAAACCACAATCTCATAAATAAGATTTCAAAAAGAAATCTTAATTATATTTAGTCAAATAGCATAAATAAAAGCTTTCGTAATTAATCTACGAAAGCTTTTATTTTTTAACATTATCACAAATTAGATAAAATTATTGGCTTAAACATATTTATTAAAATTAACATTGCTGCTATCTATTTATACTTAACTTTGCCGAATATAGTTTTAATAAAAAAAGAAAATAATTTACACTTAAAACAAAAAAGAAAATCAATGAAGAATCAACCAAGATTACCAGATCATTTAGGCAAGATAATGATAGCGGAAAGCAAAATGGCAGAAAAAGAAGTTTTGTTTCGTCAGGCATTAATAGATTATCCCGAACATAAAGCAGAGCTGCTAAATTTGCTAATGATAGTTATATCTTGTCAGGGAAAAAACCAGGAATGTATTGATGTATGCGAAGAACTACGTCTGTTTATTCCCGATGATACTGACGAAATAAGTAATATTTATCTGTATGAAGGCAAAAGATATATAGATTTAGAGCAGGAAGATAAAGCTATTGAATGTTTTTATAAATCAATTGAATGTGATAATTCTTATTTTGGAATAGCAGAAACAGTAGGTGAACTGGCAGATATCTATAAAGAGAGATTAGATTGGGAAAACGTAATAAAAGCATACGATTTCATTACTGGTGATGAAAAGTACGATAAATGGGATCAGACTGATAAATATTTTCAACAAGGTTATGCTTATTCAATGATAAATGAATTTGAAAAAGCCATTGAATGTTATGATAAATATCTGGAAATAGAACCTGAGGATATAGCCGTAATATCTAATTTGGGCGCTATGTATGGAAATTTGAATAACTGGGATAAAGCAATTGAATTATTTAATTCTATTTTAAAGATCAAACCCGAAGATGAACAAGCATATTATAGTATAGGTGTAGCATATAATGGAAAAGGAGATTATTTGATGGCTATGCACAATTATTTGGAAGCATTGAAAATTAAACCTGATTATCTGGCTGCTTTAAATAATTTTGGCGCAATAACTGCTAATGATCTAGGCAATGTTCAAGAGGGAATTGATCTTCTTGAAAAAGCATTGGAACTGGCAAAAGATGATGATCCTTACAAAGGTTTTTTAATTTTGAATTTATGTAAAATCAACAATCATCTTACTAATTTTGATCGTGCAGAATATTATCAACAAAAATTATTGAATTTAATTGGGTTTGAAATGACAAAAGAAGATGATGAGGACGAGGATGATGATGAATAAACAATAATAATTAATAATAAAACAAAGAACAATATGGAAACATTTATAAGTGACATCTCAAAAAAAGAATTTCCTATTCTCGATAAGGTTTTAGGAAGTTCAATTAGACATTCTGTATTGAATTTAATTCAACAAGACAACCCGGATTTTACACACGAAAGCAATCTCAGTCAAAGTGAACTAAATTTTTATAGAGAAAAGTATATTTCAAATTATCTTATTAAAGAAGTAGGAGAAATTTCGGAATTAGAAAAGCCTGTATTAGATTCTTTGAATGATAAAACTACTATTACTGATAAAATAGATGGTGATGAGTTACAAGATTTAACTTTTGGGCAGAGACTTGCAGATAAAGTTGCTTCGTTTGGAGGTAGCTGGACATTTATTATCTATTTTGGTGTATTTATTCTTATATGGATTTTATTAAATATTATATTGCTTGTCAACAAAGGTTTCGACCCCTACCCTTTCATACTTTTAAATCTTATTTTATCATGTATCGCTTCCATACAAGCCCCTGTTATTATGATGAGTCAGAATAGACAGGAAGATAAAGATCGTAAAAGAGGCAAAAATGATTATATGATAAACCTTAAATCTGAATTAGAAATAAGGATGTTGCACGAAAAAATCGATCATCTTGTAATGCATCAACAACAAGAACTTTTAGAGATACAAAAAGTACAGATAGAAATGCTGAATGATATATTGGAACGTGTTGAAAAGAAATAATAATTGAAATGGATATAAGTATCTTTACTGATAAAAAGAAAACTCCTAATAATGATGATCTCATGGTATCATTAGGTGTTACATGTTCTATTTGGCATAGTATTGGAGCTTATGTACATCAAAAGTATCCTGAAGCTAAAGATGAATGGAATTATTCGGGTGATAAATATGGTTGGAGTTTTAGGATTAAAGATAAAAAGCGAGCTATAATTTATCTATTACCGAGAGATAAGTTTTTTAAAGTTGCATTTGTATTCGGGCAAAAAGCAACTGAAATAATTATGAATAGTGAGATATCCGAAAGTATAAAAACTGAACTTAATGCTGCTAAAGTTTATGCCGAAGGTAGAGGTATCAAAATTGAAGTTAAAGATGAGAATTCACTTAAAGATATTCAATTTTTAATTGATGTGAAGCTGGCTAATTAAATTCAAATAAAATTAAGGAAAAACCCTGACATTTTGTCATGCTTAATTTAAATAGTGCTGATAATAAGCAATAAGTTTCGAAATTAAGCCTCTTGGAGACGTCTCTAAGTCATTCGTCAACGTCGCTAAATGCATTTTCACACCTTTTTAGTCAATATTCTC
>JBAXLO010000280.1:0-4978 GCA_037134755.1 Bacteroidota bacterium
AACAACTGGTCATCCGGAACTGTTCCGGGTGCAAAGAGTGATGTTACAATTCCTGATGCTTCTACTGTTTTATACCATCCAATATTACAAGATGGTTCAACAGACTCAGTAAAAACAATATTTTTACAAGGAGGTGCTATACTGGATGGAGGAACATCTACTACACTTTTTGTAACAGGAAGCTCTGGTTCTTGGTTAAATCTTGGAACTTTTAATGCAGAAACTAGTACAGTAGTATTTACAAATGCAAATGCTACTATGGCAGACCCAACAGATTTTTATAATGTAACTATTGCAACTGGTGCTAGTTTAACCCTAGAATCTAATAACATAATGCGTATAGCCGGAACTTTAACAAATAATGGCACGCTTAATGCAGCTTCTTTACCAAATTTAATTGAAGTTAATGGAAGTAGCCAAACTTTAATTAATCCTAATGGGCCAACTCCAGGTTATTATCACCTGCATTTAAATGGGAATGGAACTAAGACCTTACCATCAACCGCCCTTAATGTTCAAGGCGATCTTCATATTATGGGTAATGCTACTGCAACTGCCGGAAGTGCAACTACTGTTAAAGGAAATCTTATTATAGACCAAAACACTACTTTTAATTCAGGTGGTCATCATCATTATGTTAATGGAGATATTAACTGTGATGGAAATATTTCTACAACTACCGGAGATTCTATTACTTTAAATGGAACTATAGCTCAAAACATCTACGGTACTAATTCCAATACAATAAACTTTAGACATATTACTGTTGCCAACACAAGTAATGAAGGTGTGTCTATTAAAAAACATATTTCAACAACTGATTTAACAATAAATAATGGAAGTAAGCTAATAGTTACTCCTACAACTAATGTTACTGTTTCTAATAATTTAATTAATAGCTCTGATGCTACAGGACTTATTTTACAATCTGATCCAACTGGTACAGCTTCTTTAATTCATTATTCAGATGTAAATGGAACTGATCAACGCATAATGACTCCTTGGCCAAATGTCCCTTCTACTTTAGGTTGGCATTTGTTAGCATCTCCAGTAATAAATCAATCAATAGCTCCTAACTTTACTGATCCTGTTTCTACACTCTACGACTTCTTTAAATGGAGTGAAAGTACTAGTCAATGGTTAGATCAAAAAGATGGAAGTAATAATATCAATACATTTGAACCTGGTATAGGCTATCTTGTCTCTTATCCACAACAAGTAGCTCGGAATTTCACAGGCACTTTAAATAAATCGGATGTTAGTCCTGCTCTTACATATACAGCTTCGGGCCCCGGTGATCGTGGATGGAATCTTGTTGGTAATCCTTTCCCATGTGCTATCAATGGAAACATTATAGATTGGTCAAAAAACAATGTCTATAACAACATATATATTCTCGAAGAATCTACAGGTATTTATTATGCTTGGAATGGTTCTGTAGGCACATTAAACAATGGCATTATTCCCGCCATGCAAGGCTTTTGGGTTCGCACCAATGCTTTAAATCCTACTTTAACTATTCCCGCTTCTTCAAGAACTCATAGTAATCAAAACTTTTATAAATCTTCACAGGCTGATGTTCTTAAACTAACTGTTACTTCACCTAATACAACACATGACGCTACTGTAATACATTTTACAAGTAGTTCGAGTAATCAGGCAGATGTTAACGATGCATTACGTCTTGCAGGATTAGACCCTTCAGCTGTGCAAATGTATTCTTACATAGGTAATGATAAATATGTTATCAATTCATTAGCGCCATTAAATGGTAACGCCTATAGTGTTAATCTTGGTTTTGAACCTAAAGTTGACGGTTCATTTAGTATTACAGCCGAAAACATTAATACTTTCGTAACAGGAACTACTATCCTTTTACAGGATAAAAAAACTAATACTCTTTACGATCTAATTCAAAACCCTGTCTATAATTATTCTGCCACTATTAACGATAGCATTCAAAGATTTGTAGTGTACTTTAATTCTTCTCCTAATAGTACTATTGAACCACAAACTTCAAATACTAATATTTATAGCTATGATAATGCAATATATGTTCAGAGTGTTGACAAAATAAAATCTATCAATGTATTTAACATGTTAGGACAAGTAATATACAGAACAGAAAGTTGTAATAATAATCAGATAAAAATACCGATGAGTATTGTTGATGCTTGCTATATTGTAAGGGTAATTACTGACAAGAAAGTTTATTCCGAAAAAGTTATAGTTAAATAATAATCTAATAATAAAATTAATCTTAAAAATACTCCATCTGGAATTAAAATAAAGACATATGAAAAAAGCAATATTAATAGCAACATTTGTTTTAGTAAATTTAATTATATTTGCACAACCTACACCTCCTTCAGGAGGTTATCTTCATGGTGGTGGTAACACTCAAACCCCTGGCAATGGCGCTCCTTTGGGCAGTGGATTAGTAATTTTAATTATACTGAGCACTATTTATGGAATATGGAAATATTACCAATTTATTAGAACAAATAGATTAGAAAATAAAGAATCCATTACTTAATTATAGTGTGCGTCTGCTTGTTCTCAAAACTCAAAAAGCCTCCATCAACTGAATGATGGAGGCTCTTTGTTTTTAAGATTACAACTATTGAATTGGTATTTTTACAAAAAAAGTTGTCCCATTCTGAATGGACGTTTCAAAATTTGCTTTCCCTTTTAAGTATCTTTCTGTTAACAGTTTTATCGAATAAGTACCTAGTCCCCTATTCATGCCTTTTGTCGAAAATGACCTCTGGAATATTTGAAGTTGAATATCCCTAGGTATAAATCCTTCATTATTCACCGAAAAAACTACATCATCATTCTCTAAATAACTATTAAGTATCACAGTTGAATTATTACCAACTGCTTCTAATGCATTTTTTATCATATTTATTATTACTCTTTTCAACAATGTACTATCGTTGTTTATGGTAATATCTAAAGCATTATGATTTACTAGTATTTTTTTATTTCTTGCAATTGCATGTTGCCCTATATATTCTGCCGATTCTTTCAATGCCTCTAACGATGAGAATGCAGTCATATCAACAGCCAGATCATTGTGTTCTGCAAAAGTCAAAGTCCTTTGTGATACTATTTCATCCAATAATTCCTGACTTATTTTATCAACAACATTTGTATATTTTATCATCTCATCCGGAACTGTTGTGTCTTTTAGCAACTCAACAAAACCTCTTAACCCTCCCGCTAAATTGATTACATCATGAAAAAATATTTTCTCAAGTATCTTTCTACGTTTATAATCGCTTATATCATCAACAGATAGAATAGAATAATAGTTATCATTAAATTTAAATGGAGATGAAGTTACTTTTAAGTCAAGATATTCATGAGTCCCATCTTTCTTTGTTGTTATCCTGCATTCTTTTGTAACAGCCACCATAGTATCCTGACTTATTAAAATTGCATTTACAGCTCCGCAATACTTACAATTTTCAGAGGTACCACAACCACCTTTATTTAAGTCAGCATTAATACAATTTACAGCCTCACCGGGTCGCAATCCCAACACACCCTCTTTATCAATAATTCCCAAAAAGTTTAGCAACGAATCATTAGAAAAAATGATTTGCCGATCTTTATTTATTATTGCAGCAAGTTCAGGTACAGCATTCAATATAAAATTAATGTAATCTGAATCTGAAAGCTCTTTATTTCTTTCTTTAATTTTATTAATCTCTTCTTTTTCGGCTGGTGCAAAGAAAGTATTATCCATTGTATTTTGATTAGTATGCAAAAGTAATACATTAAACTCAATTATCCTTACATTATTTTCATTACAACAAAAATAATATCATTAATTAGTTTTTATTTTAATTGTTTTTAAAGCTCCTTTTTGGGCATAAGCTTAACATTAACTACAACTTGGTTTTTAATAATTTTAGTAGGGATATCCAAAATTAAAGTTTCATAACCTTCGTGTGAAAAAGTGATGGTATCTGCATCTTTTATATAAATCTTAATTTTATAATTGCCTTTAATATCGCTTATTGTAGTCTTCTTCTTTTTACCTGCAATCACTTTTACATTATTTATGGCAACTAAACTATCTGCTTGTAAAAGTTTCCCTACAATAGTTATAGTATAATGTTTATGTTTGCCCGGCTTCAATATTCTTTTTCGCGACAAAACGTACTTAGCATGGAAATCAGGCGAACTTAACTGATAGATACTTATTAGTGGGTCTAATATATTTTTGAGCATCTGTAATGTTTCCTTTATTACTACCGGAATTAATTTAACAGTGGTGGCATATTTTTTCCATATTTTATCTCTCTCAGGAGTAAGTTTTGAGATAGTTACAAGTCCATCTTTCAAATCATCAATCATTATCTGTGTTATTCCGAAAGGGGCTATCTCCGATGCCAATTCAATAGATAATTTGCTTATACTGATTGCATCTACATAAAAAGTGTCTTCCAACATCTTTTGCAGCTTCGTTATTGGATACGTTAGGAGCAGCATATCTTCTTCCATTCCATTAATTCGATAATATAGACGCAATGCTTCTTTTATTAGGAATGTTAAAAGGTTCAGCTCTTTTCGCAAAGATTTCTTATTAATTGTTATTCCGGTGGGTCTACTCATCAAAATTACATCTGCGTTCTTAAGTGTTTTAATGTTGTTATCTAATAGGCTATAACAATCATTAATTATTGGGTTTGTTTCCCAAATTAGTTTATTCTCATCCAGTATTTGCCGCACAACGCCGAACATCCTGAAGTACACATCATCAAATTCTCTCATAGCTATATTATTAAATTAATAGGTATCCTTAAATATTATAGAATTATCATTAAATAAATAGATTTAATAATTTGCAAAATTAATTAATATTATTATAAATACAAATTAATTATTAAAATAATATATTTATATATTATAATATTATTTATAATATATTATCAACAATATTATATAATTTATTAATATTATATAA
>JBAXLO010000281.1:0-4917 GCA_037134755.1 Bacteroidota bacterium
GCAACAAAATAACAGACATTGCTAACTAATAGATGGAATTGATTACTAATGAAATCAAAAGTTGTTAGTGAAATAAATATAATTTGAGATAAAGACTTATTATTTGATTGGGATAAGGACTCAGAGCTGCCGTTGGAATTTATTTCAATTTTGTTTCCCGTGACCGGTGGATAAAGAGAAATAGTCTTGCGCAGCGATCGAAGCGTGCGGCCTCGATTAAAAATTATAAGATTTCATTAAATTGTACATATTTTTTCTCATTAAATGAGATGGCAAAGATAATTTAAATTTTCGATATGGCAATTAATTTTTTAAGTTATTTTCTGAGAATATGCTTTTTATTTGTTAGCATCTAAACAAAGTGCTATCGGACAGCACCCCTGTAGGAATAATTATTTTTAAAACTTGTGAAATTATCTTCATTTTCTTTATTTTTAATTATTAATTGTTAATTGTTAATTCTTTTTTAGTATTTTTGCATTTAATATGAAGAAAACAATTATTATAATAATCTTATTTCTTCTGACAAATACCTTGTTTGCCACCAGAACCAAAGTAGATAAAGCCAAAGAAGCTCAGGCTAAAGCGTGGGTTAAAAAGCAGCAATTAGAATTTATTGAGAACAAAGGACAGTTTACCAATACCGAAGGTAAACCTGCCGATAATGTGTTGTTTAAAGCCACTTATGGCAATTGTGATATTTATATTACAAATAAAGGATTGAGTTATGTATTTGTAAAGTTTGAAGAGAAAGAAGATTCAATTACGAATTGCGAATCATTAAACATATACAAATCGGGCTCCTCTCCTATTAGGAGAGGCGGGGGTGAGGTCAAAGATGAAGATGAAAATAAAGTCCCATTGTATTATCGTTTAGATATGGATTTGGTGGGAGCAACAATTGATAAAACAAATATTATTAAAGAAGAAGAAAGCAAACAAGGACATTACAATTATTTTTATTCCCATTGCCCCGAAGGAATTTATAATGTAAAAGGCTATGGTAAGATAACTATTAAGAATATATATAAAGGTATTGACTGGGTTATTTACACCAATCCAAATAATAAAGAACACCCTTTAAAGTATGATTTTGTTGTTCATCCCAATGCAGATTATAAAGATATTAAGATTAAATATCTGAATGCAGAATCAACAAGTTTACTCGATAATGATACCAAACTTAAGATACAAACCATAGCAGGTAATATAGAAGAAGGAAATATTTACACCTATCAAAAAGACAATAGTGAAATAAGAAGTAACTATATTATTAATAAAGATAGTACCATAGCTTTTGAAGTAAATGCTTATGACAAAACCCAAACCTTAACTATTGACCCACTTGTATGGGCTACTTATTATGGAGGGATTGGTTTTGATGGTTTTAAATCAATTTATTCAGACAATCAAAATAATGTTTATATAACTGGTTATACTTCTTCATCAGATTTCCCTATACAACAATTAACAGGGGCGTTCTGGCAAGCATCTCTCAATGGGTGGAACTTATTTATTTTACGTTTTAATGAATATGGAGTAAGACAATGGGCTACATATTATGGTGGAACTGGTAGTGATGACGGTACATCAATTTGCGGAGATAGTCAAGATAATATTTATGTTACAGGATATACATCTTCTATAGATTTCCCAATCCAACAACTTCTCGGTGCATATTGGCAAACTTCCAACAATGGATTTGGTACTGCCTTTATTTTAAAATTTAACAACCAAGGTATAAGACAATGGGCTACTTTTTATGGTGGAAGTGGAGGGGATTGTATTTATTCAAGTATTTTAGATAATCAGGATAATATTTATATAGCTGGGAGGACTTCTTCAACAGATTTCCCTATCCAACAATTTGTCGGAGCATATTGGCAAGCAACTAATACAGGTGAGGATGCTTTTATAGTTAAGTTCAATAATCAAGGTGTAAGACAATGGGCTACATATTATGGTGGAAATGGTAGGGAAGTTTTTAATAATATATGTACAGATAATAGTAATAATATTTATTTGACAGGTTATACAAGTTCTACAGATTTCCCTCTTCAATATTTAGCAGGAGCATATTGGCAGGCAACTTATGGAGGAGGAGATAATGAGGCATTTATAATAAAGTTTAATAGTCAGGGTGTATGCCAATGGGCTACATATTATGGAGGTAATGGTGATGATAGTGGAAATTCAATAGGATTAGATAGCCAAGAAAATATTTATGTAAGTGGTTACACAAATTCTACAGATTTTCCTGTTCAACAATCAATAGGAGCATATTGGCAAGGAGGAAATGCAGGAGGATATGATGCTTTTATTTTAAAATTCAACAATCAGGGTGTAAGAAAATGGGCTACTTATTATGGAGGTATTAATGATGAATATTATTATTATGGAGGTGTTTATTTATGTGTAGATAAACAAGACAACATCTATGTTACAGGTCAAACAGAATCATATAATAATTTCCCTACTCAACAATTAATTTGTGAAAATTGGCAAGCTGATAGTAGCATCTATAGTAATTCATATATTTTAAAGTTCAATAATCAAGGTGTTAGACAATGGAGTACATGTTTTGCTAGTGATAGTGGAGCTTTCGCAACGGGATGTTTAGTTAATAGTCAAAATTCACTTTATTTAATAGGTGAATGGTGGTCTGAAGGCGCTTCTACTAAAGATCCAAATAATGGAGCATATTTTGTCAATAGTTTTAGTGGAAATCATGATAGTTATGTACTTAAAATTTCAAATTGCAACAATCAAAACTCAAATTTATATAGTGATAAAGATATTATTTGTATCAACGTTGATGGTTACATAACTTTAGCTACTACTGGCAGTGCAAGTGATAGTTTAAAATGGTATTCTGGAGGTTGTGGTCAAAACTACATTGGGCAAAACACCCCTTTAACAATTCCAGCACCTTTACAAACAACAACCTATTATGCACGTTGGGAAGGTAATGGAGATACTACTTTATGTGATAGTATTGAAATTATAGTTGAAGATTGTAATCCTCTTTATATCCCCAATAGCTTTACACCTAATGGTGATGGTTTAAATGATGTGTTTAATATTAAAACACTTTATGAATTCAGCGAATCTAAACTTGTAATATATGATCGTTGGGGAGAGATGATATTTGAAAGTGATGATAAAAACAAAGGCTGGGATGGCACTTATAAAGGCAAAGCAGTTCCATTGGATGTTTATATTTATCAGTTTACTGCAACTATAAAAGATACCGGAGAACAAAAGAAAATAACAGGAAGAGTAACGGTGGTAAGATAAGCACTCCCGTCTCTGCTTCGCTCGACGACCGCTTTAAGAAAGCCCTTTCTTTACCGGAAACTTATTTGATTGGACACATTAAGCATCATAACGTCCTAGCCCTTGTATTTATTTGTATTTAAGCAATCCATTAATCCGAATTAAACCTTTTGAAGTAAACACACTCTTATCTTTTACAATTTTTTATATAATCATACAACCTTTTTAATAATTTTCTTGTCTTAGTGTCGAAATATTCTGTACTTTTGCAATTAAGTTTTAATGTAATAATATATTATATTTTACTCTGATTTAAAATAAGATATATAAAAATAAATCTTAACAATAAATATATTTAGTATTAATGAATATAACAAAAATTAAATTTTCAGAGTTATTTAAAATTAACATAAAACTATCTTTTACAAGTATTCTCCTATTTATAATATTAAATACAAATGCACAATATAATGCAGTAGGCACTGCATTTTCTACTGGTTCAGGTTGTTTTACCGTAACCCTTAATCAAGCTTCTCAGTCTGGTGCAGTTTGGTATAATAGTTTAATAGATCTAAGCCTTCCTTTTGATGTTACTATAACCTTAAACTTTGGCAGCAATAATTCTCCGGGGGCGGATGGGATGTCTTTTGTTTTGCAACCAACTAGTACAGGTATATTTACCGGTGGAGGTGGAATGGGATATAGTGGATTTCCCGGTTCTTCATTAGCTGTTCTTATGGATGATTATCAAAATTCAAACTGGGGTGATCCTACTTATGACCATATTTCAATTAGTAAAAATGGTGACGTTGTTCATGGTTCTGCAAATGAACTAGTGCCATATACTGCTGCTGTAGCTTTTCCTGCTAACATAGAAGATGGTGTTAATCATTTGTTTCGTTTCGCATGGAATCCGGCAACTCAAACTTTAAATGTTTATTTTGGCACTGCTACTACACTTCCGGCTACACCAACCATAACTTATACCGGAGATATTATTAATAGTGTTTTTGGAGGTAATTCATGGGTTTATTGGGGAGTAACAGCTGCAACAGGTGCAGAGTTTAATCTTCAAACGGTATGTTTTACATTTATCGCAAATTATACTCCTTCTGCTACATCAGTATGTTCCGGACAAACTGTAACATTTACTGATAATAGTGCTGTTGCAGGAACAGTTTCTTATTTATGGGAATTTGGAGATGGAGGCACTTCAACTTTACAAAATCCTACACATACTTTTATTAATTCAGGTAGTAATCCTATTTTATATCCTGTAAAACTTACTATTACACAAGGTACAGCTTTTACTTTTATTTCAAAGAATATAACTGTTAATCCATTACCTTCAATAATAGGCAATGCAATGTTAAAAACAACTTGTAGCGGAGTTACCTACACAATCACACCAGTCAATGGCACTGATGGCATAGTACCTTCAGGAACAACTTATAGCTGGGGAGCCCCATCAGGATCGGGGATAACAGGAGGAACGACGGGAAGTGCAGCTGCTAGCATAACAGGAACATTAACTAATACTACAAACACTGTAAAAACTGCCACCTGTTCAGTAACTCCATCGGCTAATGGATGTGCAGGCACACCTTTTACAGTAACAATTACAGTAAATCCAACACCTGT
>JBAXLO010000282.1:0-4843 GCA_037134755.1 Bacteroidota bacterium
CCAGGGGCCTACTGATTATGAGTCAGTTGCTCTAACCAACTGAGCTATAGGACCGGTTGTTACATTATTTTATCTTGTTTGGGAGTGCAAAATTACTAAATTGTTATTAAAAACCAAATTTTAATTTATGTTATTAAATAAAAAAATAAAAAACATTATCTTCGACTTTGGAGGTGTTATATTAAATATAGATTATCAAGCATCTATTAATGCATTTAAAGAACTTGGTATTAAAAACTTTGAGATTCTTTTTTCTCAAGCAAGCCAATTTAATATATTCGACAAGCTAGAAACCGGAAAGTTAAATCCACATGATTTCAGGGATGAGATAAGAAACATCTCAGGTTTAAAACTTACTGATGAAGCAATTGACAAAGCTTGGAACAAAATGCTTCTTGATATTCCAATTGAAAGAATAGAACTCTTAGTAAAACTAAAATCGGAATATAATATCTATTTATTAAGCAATACAAATGCTATTCATTATGATATTTATATAAATGAAATATACAAAGCAGGATATAAAAGTTTTGATGAGATATTTAATAAAGCTTATTTCTCGCATAATGTTGGGATGCGCAAGCCTCATAAAGACATCTATGAATATGTATTAAATGAAGAGAAATTAATCCCGGAAGAGACTTTATTTATTGATGACTCCTTACAGAATCTTCAGCCTGCAATTGATTTAGGGATTAATACCTATTTGATGAAGAAGGATGATGAATTAGTTAATCTGTTTCAATAGTGATTTAATAATGAACTTAACCTTTTAATAAATCAGGTTCTTCTTTTAGCAATCGATAGATCGTTGTTTTACCTATATCTAGTTTCTTGGCAACTTCTCTAACTTTGTTGTCATATTTCTTTAGAAAATGCTTAATGATAAGTTTGTTGTATTCCTCAAGAGTTGTTTCTTCTACAAAAACATTATCCATAGAATTAATTGAACCATAAGAAATATCTTCAGCTAATATCTCATCACCATCAGCCATAACAGAAGCAAGATCAATAATTGCTTTAAGCTCCCTTACATTACCCGGGAAATTATATTTCTTAAGCTTAGCTTGAGCATCAGTTGATATCTTGAGTTTTTTAATCTTATTCTTTTTGCAAAACTCATCAACGAAATGTTTAGCTAATATCAATATATCATTACCCCTATCGCGCAATGGCGGTAATTCAACAGGTAAACCAAGTAATCTATAATATAAATCTTCTCTGAAATTCCCTTTTTTAACTTCTTCAGCTAAGTTCTTATGCGTAGCAACTATAATTCTAACATCTAATTTAATTGTATCATTACTCCCCACTCTACTCACCTCTTCTTCCTGAATAACCCTTAATAGTTTTGATTGCATATTAAGATCCATGTCTCCTATCTCATCCAAAAAGATAGTTCCTTTGTTAGCTTCTTCAAACTTACCTGTGCGCCTATTGTTTGCTCCGGTAAAAGAACCTTTCTCGTGACCAAACATTTCGCTTTCTATCAATTCTTTTGGAACAGCTGAAACATTAACTGCTACAAAAGGGAACTTACTTCTACCAGAATTAAAATGAATAGACTTTGCAACAAGCTCTTTGCCCGTGCCGGTTTCGCCTGTTATTGAAACAGTAATATTTGTACGAGCAGCTTTCTCTATAAGTTTAAAAGTCTTTTGTATTTGAGGACTATCGCCTTTAATCAGATTATTATATTCATATTTCTTTTCAATTTCTTCTTCAAGGAGCGTTATCTTTTGTTTTAATTTCGCATTCTCCCTTATGTTCTTCATAATGTTCCAAAGACGAGTCTTTGTGTCTTCATCTTTTAAAACATAATCATAAGCTCCTTTCCTCAACAACTCGATTGCTGTAGAGATATCCTGTTGCCCAGATACTATAACTACAGGAAGTTCAGGATTAAATTCTCTAATCTTCTTTAAAATATCTAAGCCTGAGAAACCGGGAAGATAATAATCTAATGTAATTGCTGAAGGATTCTTATACAGATTAGCTAAGCAACTTTTACCGTCAGCATAAATCTCTACTTCATAATCTGAATTCAATAACAAATGATGTTTAAGCACTTTGGCGAAAATTGCATCATCTTCTACTATAAATATTCTGAATGTATTCAATGTTAATTAATGTTTGGTTTTATTTACTTATTCTGAAATATTGTCCAAAATTAACATTAATTTCCCATAATGAGAAATATTTCTTCTTAAAAATCTTAAAAGATGTTAAAATGAATCGTTTTAATATGAAAATAAAAAGAGGGATTGATAAATATCAACCCCTCTTTGGGTGGCATCGACTGGAATTGAACCAGTGACACAAGGATTTTCAGTCCTCTGCTCTACCAACTGAGCTACGACGCCATCTTTATTTCGAACTGCAAAATTAATTATAATTTTAAGATTACAAAATGTTTTTTTCAAAAAAATGAAAAGTAAATCACATTTAGTTTAGAATGTAATATTATTCAGGATGATATCTGATGCCCCAATATTATTATTTACATAGTTTTTGCAGATATTTGAAGCCATTTGCCTTTTTGCATCATCAGTTATTAGCTGATTTAACCTCTCATTGAATTCATTTTTATTAGTAATAGCATAAGCACCCCCTAATGTATTCAATTCAACAGCTTCAGTAAATTTTGTGTAATTAGGTCCAAATATAATTGGCACTCCAAAGGTGGCTGCTTCTAATATATTGTGTATCCCTTTACCGAATCCTCCGCCAATTATTGCAATATCTGCATATTGATAGATGTGTGAAAGGTATCCGATACCATCTATAATAATTACTTTAGCATTCTTTATATTATTTTCATTAGCTTGAGAAAACAAAACAACTGAATCACCAAGCTTTTCTTTCAGTTTAACAATTCGTTCATTGTGCGTTTCGTGAGGTGCAATGACGTATTTAATGCCAGGTTCATTTAATTTGATTGTCTCTATAATCAAATCTTCGTCGGGCTCCCAAGTGCTCCCTGCAAGTATTAACTTATTATTATTCCCTTTAAATTGTTCTATTAATGGAAAGGATTTCTTTTGCTCAGCAATTGCTGAAACCCTGTCGAAACGTGTATCACCACTTATCAAAACATTATTATAACTTATCTTATTTAAAAGCTCTTTAGAAGTATTGTTTTGTACAAAAAAGAAGGTAAAGCAACTTAATTGTTTTCGAAACCAGTTGCCATAAGACTTAAAGAAATATTGTGATGGACGAAAGATGCCGGAGATTAAATAAACGGGAATGTCCTTGTCTTTTAATGCATTTAAATAATTAAACCAGAACTCATATTTAATAAAGAATACTACTTTTGGCTTTACTATCTCAACAAAACGTTTTGCATTAGCCGGTGTATCTATTGGCAAGTAAAATATATAATCAGCATTTTGATAGTTTTTCCTAATCTCAAAACCTGAAGGAGAAAAGAAGGTAAGTATTATTTTATAATCGGGATATTTGACTTTAAACTTCTCGATAACCGGTCTCCCCTGTTCAAATTCGCCTAAGGATGCGGAATGAAACCATGCTATTTTCTCTTTATTATTTCTTAACTTAGAGTCGAGTTGGTTAAATATGTCTTTCCTGCCATCTAACCATAATTTGGCTTTACTATCAAACAATGAATACACAAATATTCCCGTAAGGTATAGATAAACACCCGCATTATAAAGAATCCTCATTACTTATAATAAAATTTATTAGGTGCTCTTTTATATATTGGGAATACCCATCCAAATTTAATCCCATAAAGTTTATCTTTCTTTACTGACATATCGCTGCTACGGGTATCAAAATTAAAGTCTCTCAGAGATTTAGTCCAACCTTGTGTATATTCAACTCCAATAAAGAAGTTCGTTAGCTTATGCTCGCTTAAATATAAATAACCAATAAAACCCGACAAAACCAAACCACTTGAAAGCCTGTCGTAACCTCTGGCATAATCGCCCATAAGCGAAGGCACATCATTTTGGTCAACTTCTATTCTGATACTATGTTGCAAATATCCAGCACTTGCCATTACCATAATGCCCGAATTGGGATTGGAGCCAAAAACCGGTATAACTTTACCAACCTTAGCTGTTGTGCAGAAACCCCTCTCAAACATACGAATATCACCAAGTATCCCTTCTCGGGTTATAGGCGCCCCATCAACAGTGACTAGGTTTTTTACGATATCATTTTGTATTTTAACATCATTACCAAACATATAATTAAAATCGACACCAAATATCCAGTTCTTCTTTGTTTTAATTGTAAAAGTAGGGCCTATTGTTGAATTATCACCATATCTTTGAGCCAAATCGCCACCCGAAAACTGATACGAATAAGTTATTGAAATCATAGAACAAAAAACAGTGGAGTCTTTTATAGACGACTGTGCTTTGATAGTGTTTGCATTAAACAAAGTTAATAAAGGAATTATAAAAATAAGTAAGTGTTTTTTCATGTATGTTTTTTAAAAGCGTAAAATAACTTATTAGTGATTAAAACAATTAGAACGCAAAATTACAAAATAGATTACACGTAGAACGAAAAATAATTATGAATTATGAATTATGAATTATGAATGAACGAATTATGCCTGCCTGCCGATAGGTAGGAATTATGAATGAACGAATTATGCCTGCCTGCCGATAGGTAGGGATTATGAATGAACAGAATTTTGATTTATGAATGCAAAGACTTTATAAATGTGATATTAAAAGAGTTCCCCTTATTCATTTTAAAGACAAACAATTTGAAAAAACTTAATAAAATATTTTTTTCATTCATAATTCATAATTCATAATTCATAATTTTTGTCTTACCATCGTTAATTGCATTTCCCTCTAAACTA
>JBAXLO010000283.1:0-4799 GCA_037134755.1 Bacteroidota bacterium
GTAAGTTTACCATCATTTCGCAGGACTTTCATAACAGAAGAGCAATATACATTGCCAATCATAAAAAAATGGAAACTATTGGGTATGATGCCGCCGATGTTGATGCCTATAATGGTTTTAAAACTAAACTTAGAGAGAAATTTGCACGTGTTAAAGTATTTATTGATCTGTTTTTTAAGATAGAGCCTAAGTTTTTAGGCGAAAAGATAACTATTAATTAAAAGTTTAATAATCCCTCAGTAATAAGATATTTATATAATTGATAAAATGTTTTAAATAGAGTTTTGATTATACAATTAAGCTTAAGTTTTGTAGGATAATTCTGAAATTTATACATTATTTAATAATAGTTTTTATAAATAATAGTTGTAAAACATATAAAAATCAGGCCTTATGACAGTGTGTTTAATTTTGACTTGTAGTTTTTATATTAATTTATTGTAAAGATTTAGAAATAAACTTGCAAATGTTTAAACTATTTCGTATTTTTGTAATCTAAATCTGTAGTTAGAATTATTTTTTAAATACATAATAAAATGGGATTCTTTAGTTCAAGCAAATCTAGCAATTTAAACGCTTTCATCAAACAATTTGATGGAGGTAGTAAGTTATTTGAATGGGATGGACGTAAATTAAAACGGACATCCGGTTATACCAAAGAATATGAATTTGATGGGAAGTATGTTACTGAAAATGCAGGGCATAAGCTTTTTGAATGGGGTAACGACTGTTTAACTGATTATAACCGCAATAAAAAGATTCTAGAATGGGATGGACGATATGTAACCCAGAGCGGTGGTAATAAACTGTATGAATACGATGGTAAGTATATGAAAAGATGCTCAGATGGATCTATTGTATATGAAGTAGATGGAAACATTCCAACTGCTATGCTCATGACATTCTTAATGACTTAAGATTAAAACATCCCTTCTAATAGATATTTAATTTTAATCTCAATCTTATTATTATTCAATAAGCACTTTTGTATTATTGAAATAATTCCCTTTTCTTCATGAGGGATTCCTTTTAATTCAACCTCAAGTATATTTTTTGTATCGTCATCAAGATAGTTTCCTGATAAATTTATTTCATTAATCAAACCATCTTTAATCAGTAATTCAATTGTAATAGTCTTCCCTGAATTGGTATTGATTGTATTTTTAACTGTATAATTAGGAGAATAACCAAAATTCCATTTCCAGGTATTATACTTTGTTTCTACAAGCTCTTCGATCTTTATTAAATCATCTTTTGTAAGTTCATACAAATGAATATCCGAATATTTAGATTTAATATTATCAATAATTAAATCATAAAACTGTATTATTGTTAAAGGCTTCTTAAGATATTCGCTAATATTCGTTACTTCGCTTCTATTTGATTTAACAGCTTTGTCATGATAAATACCCGACTTTACTTTGATCGCTTCTCTGAGAGTATTTATATTTGACGAAAACAATAGCGTTCCATGGTGAAGCGTCTTATGCTTCCATATATGTTCGGCATTGCCCGATATTTTCTTAGCATTAATAGTTATATCACTTTTATTACTATGTTGAGCTTCTATTCCTAAAGTGTTAAGAATATCTATAATAGGTTGCGTAAACTTCTTGAAATCTATATTAGTTTGCTGATTTTCTTTTTTAATAAAAGTAAAGTTTAAATTACCTAAATCATGAAATACTGTTCCACCACCAGATAATCGTCTTATAACCGGGATATTGTTTTCTTTAACATAATCAATATTTATCTCAGCAATCGCATTCTGATGTTTACCTACTATTATGCAAGGTTCGTTAATCCAAAGCATGAAACAATCATCATCAAAATTCTTCAGAACATACTCTTCTGTAGCAAGATTAATGTAAGGATTAGTTGAATTACGATTTATAAAAAGCATGTATTATTAATTTGAAGCAAAATTATACAATTTTCATTAAGAAATCTTAATAAATAATTAAATTCAATCTCAATTTATTGATTAATTTTGCAGAATTAAATAATATTAAATCAATAACACATAAAAATGAAGTTACATAAAGAAGGAAACCGCATATTAATAACTAGTCTGGGGATATTTGCAGCTATCTTAATCATAATAAAATTACTTTTGCCAGCATGTTCAATTGTATTCTATATAACTTCAGCTATATTATTAGTTTTATACATTCTTATAGTAAGATTCTTCCGAATGCCTAACAGAACAATGTTAATTGATGCTAATAAAATCATTTGTCCTTGTGATGGAAAAGTTGTAGTTATTGAAGAAGCTGAAGAACCGGAGTATTTTCAAGATAAAAGATTACAAATATCAGTGTTTATGTCACCTAATAATGTACATGTAAATAGATATTCTGTTAGTGGAATCGTAAAATACTTCAGGTATCATCCCGGAAAGTATTTAGTTGCTTGGCATCCTAAATCATCTACCGAAAACGAAAGAACAACTGTTGTAGTTGAAATGGAAAATGGTATAAAGATACTTTCACGACAGATTGCAGGAGCTGTAGCTCGTCGTATTATATGTTATTCAAAAGAAGGAATGAAAGTAAACCAATGTGATGAACTTGGTTTTATTAAATTTGGATCAAGAGTTGATTTATTTCTACCAACTAATGTTAAAGTTGAAGTAGAAATAAATCAAATTGTAAAAGGTGGACAAACTGTAATAGCTAGTTTCTAATACTAACTATTCTCCTGATTTTCTTAAGCGTTTTCTTTCTATTTCATCCAGTAAAATCTTTCTTAATCTGAATGATAAAGGTGTAATTTCTAAGAATTCATCATCTCCGATAAATTCCATAAACTCTTCTAATGAGAATCTGGTAGCGGGTGTTATGCTTACTTTATCATCAGATCCTGATGCACGCATATTAGTAAGTTTCTTTGTCTTAGTAACGTTAATAACCAAATCATCCTGACGGATATGTTCTCCAATCACCTGACCCATATAAACAGGTTCATTAGGATTAACAAAGAAAGTGCCTCTATCCTGTAACTTATCAATAGCATAAGGAATTGCAGTACCAGTTTCCATAGCAATCAAAGCCCCTGAACGTTTAGAAGAAATCTCACCTTTCCAAGGTTCATAAGCTTTAAAACGATGCGCCATGATAGCTTCACCTTCAGTTGCAGTAAGAATATTACTTCTTAAACCGATTATACCTCTTGCAGGTATCGAGAACTCAAGATTTAAACGATCGCCTTTAGTTTCAATAACGTCAATATCACCTCTGCGTTGAGTAACTAGTTCTATAACTTTACCTGAGAATTCTTTAGGTACATGAACTGTTAAATGCTCAATAGGTTCACATTTCTTACCATCAATTTCTTTTGTGATGATCTTTGGTTGCCCTACTTGTAGCTCATAACCTTCTCTACGCATAGTTTCTATTAAGATAGAAAGATGTAAGATACCTCTTCCAAATACTATATGTGAATCGGGTTGTTCGCCTTCTTCAATTCTTAGAGCTAAATTCTTTTCTAATTCTTTATATAAACGTTCTCTTAAATGACGTGATGTTACAAATTTACCTTCTTTGCCAAAAAAAGGTGAATTATTAATAGTAAACATCATACTCATCGTTGGTTCATCAATAGCAGTAGGAACTAAACCTTCAGGAAGTTCAAAATCTGCAATAGTATCCCCAATTTCAAAATCATCAATACCAAGTACTGCACAAATCTCACCCGGATAAACTTCTTCTTTTGTTTTCTCTTTGCCTAAGCCTTCAAAAACATATAGTTCTTTTATTTTTGATTTCTGAACATCACCATTTCTTTTCACTAATGACACATTCATACCGGCTTTCATTATCCCTCTCGATAATCTTCCTACAGCAATTCTTCCAACATAAGAAGAGTAATCTAATGATGTGATCTGCATCTGTAAGTTTCCTATATCAAATGTTGGTTGAGGAATGTATGATATGATTGTATCTAATAAATAAGTAATATCTGTAGCAGGAACTCTCCAATCTTCTGACATCCATCCTTCTTTTGAAGAACCATAAACTGTTGGGAAACTTAATTGTTCTTCAGTTGCATCCAGATTAAACATCAAATCAAATACAGATTCATGAGTTGCATCAGGATCACAATTTGGTTTATCTACTTTATTAATAACTACGATAGGACGTAAGTTTAAAGCCAAAGCTTTTTGCAATACGAATCTGGTTTGAGGCATAGGACCTTCAAAAGCATCAACTAATAGCAATACACCATCAGCCATGTTTAAAACTCTTTCAACTTCACCACCAAAATCACTATGGCCGGGAGTATCTATGATATTTATTTTAACATCTTTGTAACGTACCGATACATTTTTAGATAAAATTGTAATTCCTCTTTCTCTTTCTAAGTCATTGCTGTCAAGTATCAACTCACCTACTGTTTGGTTATCTCTGAACATGTGTACCTGATGTAAAATACGATCTACTAAGGTAGTTTTTCCATGGTCAACGTGAGCAATAATAGCAATATTCCTGATATTCTGCATTCTGATTTTTATTATTTTTATAAAATTTGAGTTTGCAAAGATACACTTTTTATCCTTATGATTTGTAAGATACTATTAATTAATTATGAATTATGCTGTTTTACTCCCTCTCCTTTGGATAGGGTTGGGGTGAGGTCTTAGATCCAAAGCTCGGGTTTAAATATAAACAAGAAGAAGAAATACAACTTACCTTTAGATAAAACGAATCTATATAAATACCTGAAATCAAATTCCTCCCCTTGAAGGCTACTCTTTATACACATCTTTTTCACAATTTAATATTGAATTTCTTTTGTCT
>JBAXLO010000284.1:0-4721 GCA_037134755.1 Bacteroidota bacterium
ACATCCACACTTATTAAAATACATCTTCTGCTACTGTCGTATAGCAAGTTTTCCATGTCCGTCATTGTGTAAGCTCTTTGAGATGGTAAAAATACTAAATTCTATGATATGCAACATCAAAATAATGGGAATATTTATCTTAATAATAAGGCATATCACATCAAACAAAAGGATTATAATGCTATTAACAATCACCTGTTGATACTATTTAATAATAAATGTAAATAAAACGTAAAGTTTAGCTTACTTTTATATCGTGAAAAAAGACACACACAAATGAAAATTAATAAGAAGACTTTGGTCGTTTATATAGTATCTGTTCTGGTTGTTGTTGCAATAGGTATAGGCGCTTACAATTATTATCATACCTTAAAACAACCTATTTCGCCTGTTGAAAATGCTATTCCAAAAGATGCTTTTATGTTTGCCGAGCTTACAAATATAACTTCTTTATGGAAAAATAATTCGTCGAGCAATGAAATATGGAAGGCGCTTCAACAATTTGGGAGTTTTAATGATGCCAATAATGATTTATTGTTTATTGATTCGTTGATACAAAAGAATAAGAGCCTTTCATCTGTTCTTGAAAGCAATAAGTCGTATGTTTCTTTTCATTTAACTGTTAAAAATAAGATAGGTCTCTTATATCTTATAAATATTCCCGTTACTTTTAATAAGTCGGAGATACATTCAATACTTAAAAACACTAAAGAATTTGTGTTTAACGAACGTAAGTTTGATGATGTTAAGATTTATGAAGTTAAACGCAGTTCCTCTGCAACTCCTTTTGTATATAGTATTTATAAAGGCGTGTTCATGGGGAGTTTTACTGCTACTTTAGTTGAGCAAGCCATTATGCAACTCAATAGTAGCTCGTCGTTTAATACTGATAATGATTTTATAAGCGTGCAAGCTACTGCCGGCAAAAAGGTGGATGCTAATCTTTATCTTAATTATAAGAATTTGCAGAAAGTTATTGCTGCCTATGCCTCTCAAGAGTTTCAGAATGATGTTGCGGCTGTTACCGATATTGCCAAATGGAGCGAGCAGGATGTTTTTATCAAGAATAATATGATTTCTTTGAATGGATATACTACGGCAGGTGCATCAAATGAAGGTTTTGTCAGTATTTTTAAGAATCAACAGCCACAACTTATAAAGATTCCTTATTTCTTGCCTCAGCGGACTGTTCTTTTTGAAGATGTTTGCTTTGATAATTATGCGACTTATCTTGGAAGGACTAAGAATTATTTAAAAGCGAATAATAAAATAGCTGACTATGATGGTAAGATTAAGCAAATGAATGCGACTTTAAATCTAAATGTTGAAGATAACTTTATGAATTGGATGGGCAATGAATTTGCTGTTGCGATTGTTGATGGTGAAGGAAGTATTGCCGAGAATACTTATGTTATTTGTCAGGCTAATGATATTTCCCTTGCCGATTCTTGTCTGGGTTTGATTGCTAAAGCTACTAAAAATCATCAAAAGAATACGCTTCAGGTTCAAGGACTCTTAAAGACTATGTTGGGGAAGGTTTGCCCTGATTTTAAAGAGACTTATTATGAAGTTGCTGATAATTTTGTTTTGTTTGGATGTAGCAAACAAGCTATAAATAACTTTAAGAAGTCCTATTCGGCAGGCGAAGTTCTTGCCAAGTCAAAGGATTACTTGGCTTTTGCTGAGAATATCTCTGAGAAATCTAATATTTATGGATATATTAATCTTGCGTATGCCACTGCTTTCCTGCAACGTTCTATCGCTAAAGAGTCGGCTAATGATTTTGCTATGATTAATCCTTTTATAAAGAATTTTAAGGCAGTTTCATTTCAAATGAATGCCGGTGATAAGCTGTTTTACACTAATATTAACATTAAATATACTTCCGCTGACTTTAAGATTGCGGAAACTACTCCTGAGATAGTTCCCGCTAAAGTTGAAACTCCTGTTGAGGCTCCTGATATGAAGTCGGGATGGCAGGTTAATCTTGATGGAGCGGTAGTTAATCGTCCTTATCTTGTTAAAAGTAATGTAGATGATGGTAAGAATATACTCGTAGCTGATGCGAGCAATAAAGTTTCTCTAATTAATAAGAAAGGGGAAACGCTTTGGAAGACTTCAGTGGATGGAAAGGTTCTGGGAGAGATTTATGAAGTAGATTTCTTTAAGAATAATAAGTCACAGTACCTATTTAATACCGAGAATACTATTTATTTGATAGATGCAAAGGGAAATAAGGTGAGTAATTATCCTGTTAAACTATCTTCTAAAGCTACTGCGGGTTTATGTTTGATTGATTACGAAAAGAAAAGGGAATATCGTATGGTTGTGCCTTGTGCCGACAAGAAAGTTTACTATTATAATATAAAAGGGGAGAAGGTTTCGGACTGGAAGCTTCCTGTTTTGAAAGCTGTTGCTGAAACTTCTCCACAACATATTATTTTTAATGGTAAAGATAATATTATTGTTACCGATAAGAATGGCGCTACTTATTATTATGATAGAAAAGGTGCAGAGAAGATAAAGCTTAAGACTGCTTTTGTAAAGAATCAGGATTCTAAGTTTTATTCGGATGGTAAATATCTTCTCACTACTGATAAATCGGGGTGTGTTTACTTCATTTCTGTGGATGGCAAGGTCGACACTAAGGTTATAAAGAAACTTAATGGTGCTCATTGTTTCGTGTACGAAGATTTTAATAATGATGATAAAAAAGATTTTATCTTCTTAGCCAACAATGAACTTAATGTCTGCAAAAAGGATGGTAAAGTGCAGTTCTCTTATAAGTTCAACAAGGCTGTAAGCAATAAAATTCTTGTCTTTAACGATACTAAGAAGGGGAATATCTTTGGTGTGCTTTCTATTGATGCCAAACAAATATTTCTCTTTAATAAGAATGGATATATTACTGCTTCCTCAGGTTTTAAAGGCGACTCTTATTTTGTTGTTGATAGGTTTATCGACAAGAAACAACTCAATGTTATTGTTGGTTATGGTAATAAGGTTTTGAATTTTAACTTAGATTAAACACATATTATGCTTGAATTCTTAAAACAAATCGATTTCCAGGTTTTCATATTCCTTAACGGGATGCACTCTGCTTTCTTCGATCCTATTATGGTATGGTTGAGCAGTAAAACGATCTGGATACCCATGTATCTTTTCTTTATTTACCTGCTTTGGAAACATTACGGCAAGTCGGTGTTGTGGATTTTACTTTTTGTTATCCCATTGATATTACTTAGCGATACAGGTTCTGTTATTTTGTTTAAGAATGTTTTTATGCGACTACGTCCTTGTCATACCAAGAGTTTGGAGGGCGTTATTCATCTGGTTAACGGTTATTGTGGCGGTCCTTATGGTTTTGTTTCTTCGCATGCCAGCAATACTTTTGCCATTGCTTTCTTCATGAATTTCTTTTTGAAATCTAAATACAAAAACTTCACTTTATTTATCTTCTTCTGGTGTTCATTAGTATCTTACAGTCGTATTTATTTAGGCGCACATTTCCCCGGCGACGTTATTTGTGGTGCTGCATGGGGAACTACTTCTGCAATCATTACTATAATGTTGTTTTCGTTGGTTCAGAAAAGGTTTAAGTTAGGCTTTTTTGAAAATAAATAGTGCCTAAAGTTTGAAGTTTGGAGTGCCTAAAATTGAAGACAAGGCTTTTAGCAGTTTAGACTATTTGGCTTTTAGGGAATGAAGTCCTAAAAGTGTCTAGAATACATAAAGTGAGGTGATCATAGTGATTTAGAATTTTTAAAAGAACTTTCCAAAATATTTCTTGAAAATTCGATTTTCCTTTTAAAAAAAAGTATCGAAAATGAAGTGTATTTTTTGGTGTAGGAAGAGCATTTTTCGGTGTGGGAAGTCTATTTTTCGTAATCAGAAGTCTATTTTTTCATGTAGGAAGTCATTTTTCTGATAAGGATGTTAATTCTTCGCGAACGGATGTTTATTTTTTTAGATCAGATGTTCATTTTTCTTGGAAGGAAGTCTATTTTTTTCATTCAGAAGTCTATTTTTTTGTGTCGGAAGTCTATTTTTTGCTGTCGGAAGTCTATTTTTTTGGTTCAGATTTCGGTTGTGACTATTTTCTAAGCACTTATGAAGGGTGTTTTTTTAGGAATTATAAAAAATTACGAATTACGCCTGCCTCCGGTAGGTAGAAATTACGAATTACGAAAAAAGTGCCTACCATGCCTATCGGCAGACAAGAAGTTTGAAGTTTGAAGTGCCTAATATTAATTACAAATTACGAATTATGCAAAAAACCTCACCCCCAGCCCCTCTCCTGAAAGGAGAAGGGAGTAAAACATGCGTTGATTTAATAAATTTTGGTAGTGGATTCGCGGATTGCTCACTATTATTCTTACTTTAAATATTGTAAGAATTGTTTTTTTATCTTGTTTTGTAGCGTAAATGAGCTTATGTCTATCTTAAGACATAAAAATAAAAAAAACAGATGTTTATAGTAAAAATGATTGACTCAAGTGAAAAGCCTTTTTAGAGATAGACCTGACAGGATGGGAAACCTGTCAGGAATATATCAAAACCTTTTTAGAGATAGACCTGATAGGATGGGAAGCCTGTCAGGAATACATTAAAACTTTTTTAGAGATAGACCTGACAGGATGAAAAACCTGTCAGGAGGAAATCAAAAATATTATTTTGTTATTGGTTCCATTAGGAAACCTAGTTCGGTGACGGCTCCTAGT
>JBAXLO010000285.1:0-4706 GCA_037134755.1 Bacteroidota bacterium
GCGGCTGAAATTATAAATAAAGCAAATAGAATAAATAATGTAACAAGTCATATTAATAATGCAATAGTAAAAATAAAAGATAAAAAAGAGCTTTTAGAAGAAGTTTGTAAGATTGCAGTTTCTTATGGAGACTTTGAAATGTCGTGGGTAGGCCTTGTAGAAGAATCTTCTAAGGATCTGATAAAATATGCGTCAGCAGGTGATGTAAATGATTATCTTAAAGAAGTAGGTGGTTTTACAATAGATGTAAGCAAACCAAAAGGTAACGGTCCAACTGCGACATCTTTACGAAGAAGGGTTCCGATTACATGCAATGATATCGCAAATGATGTAATGATGCAGGATTGGAAAGCAATTGCATTGCAAAATAACTTTAAATCTTTAATAGCTTTGCCTATTAAAGTAAAGGACGATATTATAGGTGCTTTTACATTATACTCATCAATAATAAATTTCTTTAATGAAGAAGAAATTAAATTATTGGTAAATGTAACTAATAATATAGGTTTTGCTATAGATGCTATTGAGACAGAAAATGAAAGACAGGAAGCTATTATAGCATTAATTGAAAGTGAAGGACGTTATAAAACATTTTTTGATGACAATAGTTCTATTATGATACTTGTTGATCCAGCAAGTGGAGAGATAAGAGATGCAAATCCGGCAGCCTGTAATTTTTATGGGTGGGAAAAAGCTGAACTTTGTTCGATGAATATTAAAGATGTAAATTTAATTTCGGATGAAGATGTTGTTTCTAATATGCAAAGTATAAAAGTAGGAGATAAAAAACATTTTGTAGTTAAGCATATTTTAGCTAATTGCGATATAAAAGATGTAGAAGTATATTCGGGTTTAATTACATACAATAATGAGAAATTGCTCTTTTCGATTATACACGATATTACTGATCGCAGGATAATAGAAGAAAAGTTAGTTGCTAGTGAAGAACTCTGGAGAAGTATCATTAAAACTACACCTGATGGAATGTCGATAACAGCACTTGATGGTACACTTCAATTTGTTTCTGATAATTTGGTTAAATGGTATGGATATGATAGTGCAGATGACTTTATAGGCAAAAAAGCATTTGAGTTTCTAGTTCCTACTTCAGTTAAATTTGCTGAAGAGAGACTTGTTAGAATGCTAAATGGAGAAATTAAGAATTCAGCAGTTTATGAGTTGTTAAGAAAAGATGGAAGTACCTTCTTTGTAGAAGTAAATGCAGAATTTATGCGCAACAAAGATGGGATTCCTAAATCTATTCTACTTATTGAACGGGATATTACTGATCGAATAATTGTTGAAGAAAGCTTACGTAAGCTTTCGAGAGCAGTTGAGCAAAGCCCGGTAATAACTTATATAACGAATATTAATGGAGAGATAGAGTATGTAAATCCTAAAACTTTAGAAATAACAGGATATTCAAAAGAAGAATTAATTGGGATGAATCCTAGGATCTTCAGTTCAGGTTTAAATTCAAAGGATATGTATTCTGATTTATTTCATACTGTTAAATCAGGGAAACAATGGGAAGGAGAGTTTTATAATAAAAAGAAAAATGGCGAATTATTTTATGTTAAAGCAATTATTACACCAATTATTAATGAAGAAGGAAATACTACAAACTATCTAGCTATACAAAATGATATTACGATACAAAAACAAGCGGAAAACGATTTAAAAGAAAGTGAAGCAACCTTAAATTATGCTCAGGAAATAGCCAATATGGGTAGTTGGAATTATAATCTTAAATCAAATGAAGCATCCTGGTCGAAAAATTATTATCAATTGTTGGGTATTGATACTTCCTTACCACCATTGTCATTAGAAGAAATTAAAACAATGGTACATCCTGATGACAGGAATTTATTTGAAGATAAAATAGTTGATCTTATAAGTACACATTCAATGGGTACTATTATATTTAGGTTGCTTAAACCTGACAGTACGATAAAATGGATTCAAACAAACATGGTTCCTGAATTTAGAGAAAATGAACTAGCTGTAATAAATGGAGTAAGTATTGATATTACCGATAAGAAAATAACTGAAGAGCAATTATATGAATTAAATACAAATCTAGAATTAATAGTACAAGAAAGAACCGAAGAATTAGCACAAACAAATGAATACTTACAAAAAGAAATAGAAGGACGTAAGAAAATTTCACAAGCACTAAATGAAGCATACGACAGACTTTATAAAATAGCTGATAGAATACCGGGAGTTGTTTATCAATATCAATTAAATCCGGACGGAACTTCTAGTTTTCCATTCTCAAGTAAAGGAATTTATGATATTTACCAAGTTACACCTGAAGAAGTGTCAGTTGATGCCTCTTTAGTTATGGCTAGATTGCATCCCGAAGATTATGATGAAGTAATTGCATCAATAACTAAATCAGCAAAAGATCAAGAATTATGGAGACATGAGTATAGAGTTAAGTTTGAGGATGGAACTGTAAGATGGCTGTTAGGTAATGCAATGCCACAGTTGGAGCCTGATGGATCAGTATTATGGCATGGATTTATATCTGATATAACAGAACAAAAGGAATCGGAAAATAAATTAATTGAAATTGAAAAAAGGTTTTCGTTATTTATGGATAATTTACCGGCTATCGTTTTTATGAAAGATAGCGAAAGCAGGTTGTTATATACAAATACAGCGATGGATATTGCTCTAGGAGCTTCAAAATGGATTGGATTAGAATCGGATGAAATTTTCGGTAGTGAAGAATCAGCTAGGATAAAAGCTGATGATCAATTGACAATCCAATTAGGATATCAGGAAATTAAAGAAAGTTTTTATAATCTGGATGGAGAGATTCACTATTACGAAACACAAAAATTTGCTATTCCTATAAAAGGTCAACTTCCATTAATTGGAGCTGTAGCAATTGATATTACCCAACGAACTAAAATTGAAGAAGAATTAAAAAAGATTGAGCAGAGTTATCAAACAGTTGTTGAAAATGTAAACGAAGTAATTTTTCAAACAGATACTGAAGGTTTGTGGGTGTTCCTTAATAAATCATGGGAAGTAATAACTGGTTTTAGTGCTGGAGAATCTTTAGGGCAATTATTTTTAAATTATGTACATCCTGATGATAGACAAAGAAACATGGAGTTGTTTGAGCCATTGATAAAGCGAGAAAAAGATTATTGTCGTCATGAAATTAGATATCTTACCAAAGATGGTGGTTTTAGATGGATAGAAGTATATGCCAGACTTGGATTGAATGCTAAAAATGAGATTACAGGAACTTATGGCACCTTGCAAGATATAACAGAGAGAAGAAAAAAAGAAGAAGAACTAAAACAATTATCAACAAGATTAAGTTTAGCTACCCATTCGGGCGGAATAGGAGTTTGGGATTTTGATATTGAAAATGATATTTTAGTTTGGGACGATCAGATGTATGCATTATATGGCATTACAAGTACTGAATTTAGCGGAGCTTATGATGCATGGCAAAATGGCTTGCATCCCGATGATAAAGAGCAAGGAGATATAGAAATAAAAATGGCTATAAGTGGCGAAAAAGACTTTGATACTGAATTTAGGGTAGTATGGCCAGATGGAACTATACGTTATGTTAAAGCTAATGCAATTGTTCAAAAAGATGAATCAGGAAAGGTAGTAAACCTAGTTGGTACTAATTGGGATATAACTGATCAAAAAAAATCAGAAAATGCATTAATGGAGAGTGAAGCTAGCCATTTATCTATGATTACAAATATTTCGGATGTTATAGGAGTAATAGGAATAGATGGAGTAATGAAATATAAGAGTCCTAATATTGAAAAATATTTTGGTTGGAAGCCCGAAGATTTAGTTGGATTTGATGGATGGCATACTGTTCATCCTGATGATCTAGAACGGATTTCAAAAGAATTTGGAGAACTTATTAAAGAGGATAATAATGCAAAAACTGTAGAATATAGATATAAATGTAAGGATGGGAGCTATAAACCAATTGAACTTACTGCTACCAATTTAGTTAATGACAAAATTATAAATGGAGTGTTGCTTAATTACCATGATATTACTGACCGTAAGGAGGCAGAAAATCTCTTAGAACAAACTCGACAGAATTATGAAACGTTCTTTAATACTATTGATGATTTCTTATGGGTGCTTGACGAGCAAGGTAATATCATACATGCTAATTCTACTGTAAAAACCAGATTAGAATATCCGGCTGAAGAACTAATGAATAAATCAGTTTTATTAGTTCATCCTACAGATAGAAGAGAAGAAGCAGGAAGAATAGTTGGTGAAATGTTAAGAGGAGAAGCCGAGTTTTGTCCTGTGCCAATAGTAACAAAGTCGAATAAACAGATACCTGTTCAAACAAGAGTGAAACCCGGATTTTGGAATGGGCAATCTGTAATATTTGGAGTAAGTAAAGATGTTTCAAAAATTCAGCTTTCAGAACAAAAATTTTCTTCAGCATTTCAGGCTAATGCTGCAATGATGGCAATTTCTCATTTCAAACAAGGTATTTATTTTGATGTTAACAATGCTTTTACTGAAGTAATGGGTTATACTTACGATGAAATAATAGGTAAAACAAATAAAGAATACTCTCTTTTTGTTGATCCTAACTTACGTGAAGAGATTCTCAATAAATTAGATAATAAAATTCCTGTTAGGAAAATGGAAATTCAAATGCGTACTAAAGATGGAACCATTAAAACGGG
>JBAXLO010000286.1:0-4689 GCA_037134755.1 Bacteroidota bacterium
GTCTTAGTGTTAAAAAAGGATTAATCTTTCTTTTCACTCTTTATATTTAAACCTTGAACTTTAAAATAATTACGAATTTCGAATTGGAAAAGCTTAGACCTTTCGACCCCGATCAAGGATCCCTTCGATCAGCGATCGTTACCTAATTGGAAATAAAAGAAACATCAACTTTAATCAATAAGGGACATTCCATGGAATGTTTCTACTTTTTATATTCTTTTAATTTCTTATTCCACTCAATATATCCAGAAACTGCTAGACCAAGGAAAACGGCAAACTGTAGGCCGGTAAATACATAGCCTTTGTAAGCAAACAGAGGTATTACCAGTATATCACCTACTATCCAATAAATCCAGTTCTCTATTTTCTTGCGGGCTTGCAACCACATTCCAACAATAAAGATCGCTGTTGTAAATGAATCGAGAACAGGTACGGTGCTGTCGGTATATTTCTTTAAGATAAAATAAATGATGCCAAAGAAAGCAAATGTTGCCACGATGTTAATAATATGCTCCTTTAAAGTGCCTTTGGTTATAGGGACAACATGTTTATTTTCGTCTTTGCGAGTCCAGTAGTACCAGCCGTAAATGCTCATTACTAAGTAAAAAGCATTGATACCCATATCAGCATAAAGCTTGGCAACAAAACCAATATAAATATATAATACAACATTAATAATGCCTGTAGGATAAAGGTAAACGTTCTCGTTTCGGGCATACCAAACGCCTAGTAATCCGAAGAAAACAGCCACTATTTCAGTATAAGATGTATGCAGAATATTATCGTGTAAAGTAGTTATAATTGTGCTTAAATCCATATTATTTAAATTGAGCCTGCAAAGTTACTACTAAAAGTTGGAGTATTTTTGTAATTTTGCCACTTCATTTATATACACTATTAATATGATATATTTACGATTGATAAGATGGCAAAACCTGTTGATAATTGCTCTTACACAGTACATGACAAGGTATTTCCTTATTCAACCTTTCTTTAAAATCCAGCAATTAGAGTTGCAAATAAGCAATCTTAATTTCTTCTTATTAGTACTGACAACGGTGATGATAGCTGCCGGGGGTTATATTATTAATGATTATTTTGATTTGAAAATAGACCCAATCAATAAGCCTGATAAAATGATTTTAGGTGAGAAAATAAATGCTAACAAAGCCGAGACTGCATACTATATTGTTAATGCAATAGCTGTTGCAATAGGAGTATATCTGGGTTATAGAGTCGGATCCATAAGCATAGGATTATTATTTATGATATGTGCCACCGTTTTGTATTTTTATTCCTTAAAGTATAAAAGACTTTTGTTGTGGGGAAACCTCGCAATATCTTTACTATCGGCATTTACAGTAATAATAGTTTGGCTATTCGAATTCTTTGCTGTTAAAAACAACGGAATTGCTTTTGCACAAGGATTACAAGCCTATTGGGGAGTTACTTACTATGTATTAGCCTACGCTTCATTTGCTTTTATAAGTACTTTTATCAGGGAAATTATTAAAGATATCGAAGACATAGAAGGTGATAAAAGGTGGGGCTGCACAACGCTACCTATTGTTTTAGGAATACCTGTTGCTAAAAAGATTGCTGTTTCAATTTCGATATTAGGAATTATCCTTGTAGCATGGTTTCAATATGTTTTAAAGGAAATAAATCATGGCTATGTATCAGCTATCTTAATGATAGTGGTGCAAGTGCCGTTTGCATATCTTGCATATAAAATAATGAAGGCAAAAGAGAAAGAAGACTTTCACTTTATCAGTAATGTTGTTAAAATAATTATGGTGTTGGGAATACTAACCATGTTTGCAATCTTTAAAAGTACTATTTAGATGATCAACCTCAACGATTTTGATATAATACTTGCCTCGCAATCGCCACGCCGACAGCAGCTGCTCAAAGATATGGGTATTAACTATAGAGTAATTCTTAAGGATGTTGAAGAAATATATCCTGAGGGATTGGCTGTATCCGAAATACCTGTTTATCTTGCTAAACTTAAAGCTGATGCTTTCGCAGATGAAGAGCTCAATGACAACAGTATAATTATTACTGCTGATACTATTGTTTGTATTGATGACACCGTTCTTGGTAAGCCAACAGATAGCAAACACGCTTTCGAAATCCTTCGCTTTATCTCCGGTAAGAAACATCAGGTAATAACAGGTGTTTGCCTAAGAAGCAAAACTAAGATTAAAACTTTTGCAGCCTTTAGTGATGTTTACTTTCGTGAATTGAGTGATGAAGAAATAAATTATTATATTAATAATTATCATCCTTTAGACAAAGCCGGAGCTTATGGAGTTCAAGAATGGATAGGGTTTGTGGGTATCGAAAGAATTGAAGGCTCTTATTTTAATGTAATGGGATTGCCAACACAAAAATTATATTTAGAGCTCAATAAATTCATTTAAGAGTGTTTGTGAAAGAAAATTAAAAAATAAACTAACGAACACTTGCTTATTGAATTATTTTTAGTAATTTTGCACTCCATTTTAAAAATAATTAATAATTTAACAATTAAAAAGATGTTGAATCAATACGAAACCGTTTTCATTATGACTCCCGTTTTGTCTGATGATCAGATGAAGGAAACGGTAAAGAAATTCCAGTCTTATCTACAAGAGAAAGGAGCTGAGATTGTTTTTGAGCACAACTGGGGATTAAAGAAGTTAGCTTATCCTATCCAGAAAAAATCTACAGGTTTTTATTACCTGATTGAATTCAAGGCAGAACCTACATTAGTAGCAGATCTTGAAGTAACTTATAAACGTGATGAGCGTTTATTAAGATTCCTAACTATTAGACTTGACAAACACTCTATTGCTTACAATGAGAAGAAACGTCAAATAGCAGCAGATAGGAAGCATAAAATTCATGTAACTAAAGCAGAAAATACTGAGGTTGCATCATAATCAGGGTTTATTAAATTAAAATTAAAAAGACAATGGCCGAAAACAGTTCAGAAATAAAGTATTTAACCCCGATTGCGGTTGAAACTAAAAAGAAGAAATACTGCCGTTTTAAAAAGAGCGGAATAAAATATATCGATTATAAAGATGCTGACTTTTTATTGAAATTTATCAATGAGCAAGGACGAATTCTTCCTAGAAGATTAACCGGAACTTCTCAGAAATTTCAGAAAAAAGTTGCTCAGGCAGTTAAAAGAGCACGTCATTTATCATTATTGCCATACGTAGCTGATTTACTAAAATAAGGAGACAAAGAAATGGAAGTAATTTTAATACAAGATGTAACTAATTTAGGTTACAAAGACGACATCATAAAAGTAAGAAATGGTTACGGACGTAACTATTTAATCCCAGAAGGTTTTGCTATAATGGCAAGCGATACTAATAGAAAAGTTCATGCTGAAAATATGAAGCAGAGAGCTTTTAAATTAGAGAAAATAAAAACTCAAGCAGAAGTACTTGCAAAAGGTCTCGAAGAAATTACTGTTAAAATCGGTACTAAAGCCGGTGCTAATGGTAAGATATTTGGTTCAGTAAATGCAATACAAATTGCTGAAGCTTTAAAAGAACAATTTAATTACGAAATAGATCGTAAGAAAATTACTATTGAAGGCGAACATATAAAAGAATTAGGAACTTACAAGGCTAAGATCAATCTTCATAAAGATGTGAAAGTTGATATTAACTTGGAAGTTTTTGCAGAGTAAATATTTGTTTTTCATAATATTTTTGTTTTGGAACCCGGCAACGATGCCGGGTTTTTTTATTTATACAAGTGTATGATTTCAAAGAACAAAATAAAGTTTTTAACTTCATTACAAGTTAAGAAATACAGAGAAGAATACGGTCAGTTTGTAGCTGAAGGTGTCAAACTGGTGGATGAATTACTTGAAAGTAGATTTAAAGTAGTTGAGATATTTGCTTTGAATGAATGGATTTCAAAACATCGTTCGATTAGTAATATAGAGGTAAGCGAAATAACCCAAACGGAGTTAGAAAGGATAAGTGGTTTATCTACACCTAATCAGGTGGTGGCTTTGATTGATATCCCTAAACCTATTATTGATATTAATGATGTGTATTCTGATTTAATAATAGCTTTGGACGACATTAAAGATCCGGGGAACTTGGGTACTATTATCCGTATTGCTGATTGGTTTGGGATTAAGAATATTGTTTGTTCTGAGAATTGTGTTAATGTCTACAATCCCAAGGTAGTGCAGGCTACAATGGGTTCAATTGCCAGAGTAAATGTGTTTTATTCTAACCTAAATAAATATATTGCAAATGCTCCTAAAGGCATTAATGTTTATGGTACTTTGCTTGAAGGCGAAAATATCTATACCAAAAAATTAACTGATAAAGGAATTATCCTCATTGGTAATGAAGCAAAAGGGATTTCGGAAGATTTAATTTCATTAATAACAGATAAGATTCATATCCCAACCTTTGCTGAAGACATCAATAACAAAGCAGAGTCTTTGAATGCATCCATTGCGACTGCTATTATTTGTTCGGAATTCAGGAGAAGAACGATTTAGTAAATACTCCCATTACAACAGTTTATCATCATCATCAATACTTTAAGCTTTATTGGTTTAATAATTAATAAGTTTAAGATAAGCTTATGTTTTAGTTTTTTGATGATTATTTTTATATTTATAACCGAAACTCGGGTTTAAATATAATAAGAAAGAAAAAGAAG
>JBAXLO010000287.1:0-4572 GCA_037134755.1 Bacteroidota bacterium
CAGACTGTCGCTTTCTGGAAGCAGACTGTCGTTTTCACTAAAGGGGAAGTCGCTTTTACTAAAGGGGATGTCGTAATATCTAAAATTATTATTCTTATCGATAAATATTTTATGCTTTTTGTAATAGAAAGTAGTATATTTGCAAAAGAATACTGGTACACTTGAAACATAATTATGCATCTAATTGTTATTAATATCTATTATATTAGCATTTTTAATAAAATAAGTAATAATTTTTTTGTTTTAAATAATAATATTTACATTTAAATATATTAAAACATAATGAATACTAAAGAACTCGAAAATAGAATAAAGGAGCTTGAACTAGAAGTAAGCATTTTAAAGTCTGTTAATAATAAACTTGAGATGCAAACTAAGACAACACAAAATCAATCTAATGAGAAATTATTAGATGCTGATACTACTATTCAAAATAGAGAGGACTTAACGTATAGAGAACAAATTACACGTGTTATTTTTGATTATTCATTTGGTTTTATTGGACTGTTGACTGCTGATGGCAAAGTGTTGGATATAAATAAGACAGCTTTGGATTTTATTGGTATTAGTATTACAGATGTTATTAATAAACCTTTTTGGGAAACACCATGGTGGTCACATTCTCAAGAAGTCCAGATTCAAATAAAGGAAGCAATAATAAAAGCAGCTAAAGGAGAAATAATTAAAGATGAAACTTTTCATTATGATCAAGAAGGCTCCCTACGTAATATAGAGTATTCGTTAAAGCCGGTTTATAATGAAAAGGGAGAAGTTATATATATTATTCCGGAAGGAAGAGATAATACAGATTTTAAGATTGCTAAAGAGAAACTAGAAGAGAGTAATGAAAAATATAGAGGGCTAAGTGAGGCAACTTTTGAAGCAATATTTATATCAGAAAAAGGTGTATGTGTAGGACAAAACCAGTCGGCTATTGATATGTTTGGTTATACAGATGAAGAAGCATTAGGCAGATATGGCACTGATTGGATTATCCCGGAGGATAGACCGATGGTGATGAAAAATATACTTGATAAGTATGAAAAGCCTTATGAAGCAACTGCATTAAGAAAAGATGGTACTACTTTTCCTTGTGTTTTGAATGGGAAAATGATGTATTTTAAAGGAAAAGATGTTAGGGTTACCTCTTTAACAGATGTTTCGGAACGTAAAAAGGCAGAAGAGGAGCTTAGAATGATTAAGTTATCTTTAGACGCATCTACTGACGGCTCGTATTTTATTGACATAGAAGGAAGGTTTGTTTATGTAAATGATGCAGGTTGCAAGGCTCTTGGCTATAGCAGAGATGAATTGTTAAACATGAAAATTAATGATGTTAATACAGGTGTTACTTCAGAAGTATGGATTAAATTAGTACAAATACTCAAAGATAAATTATCTATTATAACTTTAAGTGTTCATCGTCGTAAAGATGGTTCCGAATTTCCTGTTGAAATATCATCAAGCTATGTTAATATAGATGGTAAAGAATATATTAATGGATTTGCAAAAGATATTACCGAACGTAAGAAAGCAGAAGATGCTTTAAGAGCTAGTGAACTCAAATATAAAGAACTCTTTGAATCAAACACTGATGGTATTACACTGTTCTATATCAATACACAGGATGGCACTATATCAAATATTATAGATGCAAATGAAAACTCCGCTAAAATGCTAGGGTATGCAAAAGAGGAGTTTTTGCAAAGGAATCCTGCTGATTTAGAAAAGGATATTACAATTGAGAAGCTAGAAAAACGTAAATATGATCTTCTTACAAAGGGTTTCTCTAACTTTGAAACAATAATAAAGCATAAAGATGGACGTGAGATAAATGTAGAAATTAGAGCACTGCTTGTTAATTATAATAATAAGCCTGCTTTAATGAATATTGTAAGAGATATTACTGAGCGAAAAAAGTTAGATGAGACCATAGTAATGCTTGCTCATGCTATTAAAAGTATTACTGAGTTTTTGATTATTACTGATTTAGATGATAATTTTCTTTTTGTTAATGATGCTTTTGTTAAAACTTTTCAATATGAACAACATGAGATAATAGGTAAACATATTGATTTGATAAGATCTGGTAATAACGACTATAATGTGATTAATAAGATACTACCCGAAACTATAAATGGTGGCTGGCAAGGTGAATTGATTAATAGAAGCAAGGATGGCAATGAGTTTTATGTTTATATCAATACTTCAGTTATCAAAGATGATGATGGCAAACCTATTGCCCTTATTGGTGTTGGTAGCGATATCACCGAACGTAAACAAGCATTACAAGAATTAATAAATGCAAAAGAAAAAGCAGAAGAAAGTGATCGACTTAAGTCTGCCTTCCTTGCTAATATGAGTCATGAAATACGTACCCCTATGAATGGTATTATGGGTTTTGCAGAGTTGCTAAAAGAACCACATTTGAATGATGAAGAGCAAAAAGAGTATGTAAATGTTATCCAGAAAAGTGGTGTACGTATGCTTAATATTATAAATGATATTATTAGTATTTCGAAGATTGAAGCAGGTTTGATGGAAGTATCTATTTCTGAAACTAATTTTAATGAGCAACTTGATTATATTTTTACTTTCTTTAAACCTGAGGTTGATATTAAGAAAATCAAACTATCATATTCAAAAGGCTTAACTAATAAAGAAGCAATAATTAATACGGATAGAGAGAAAGTTTATTCAATTCTTACTAATCTAGTTAAAAATGCTATTAAATATACTGATAAAGGCTATATTAATTTTGGTTATACTTTAAAGAATAATTTTATTGAGTTTTATATTAAAGATTCAGGCATTGGAATTCCTTTTAATAGACAAATAGCAATATTCGAACGTTTTATTCAAGCTGACATCGAAGATAAAAGGGCATTGCAAGGTGCTGGTTTGGGATTAGCTATTACCAAAGCTTATGTAGAAATGCTTGGGGGCGAAATATGGTTAGTAAGCGAAGAAGGAAAAGGCTCACAGTTTTATTTTACGTTGCCATACACTAAAGTTATTGTAAAACCAGATGTTAGAAATGATATCAGTGAAGATGGAAATGATATTGATACATCTAATCTAAATATATTAATAGTTGAAGATGATGAGATATCTGATAAACTTATCTCCAGAATGCTGCTAAAAATAAGTCAGAAAATACTTCATGTTAGAAATGGTATTGATGCCGTGGAGACTGTTCGCAACAATCCTGATATTGATTTGATATTAATGGATGTCAATTTGCCTGAGATGGATGGATATGAAGCTGTAAGACTAATAAGGGAGTTTAATAAGGATGTGATTATAATAGCACAAACTGCTTATGCCATTATCGGCGAAAAAGAAAAGTCGATAGCAAAAGGGTGTAATAACTATCTTTCTAAACCTATTGATCAAGCTTTATTAAAGAGCTTAATTATGAAATATTTTGGAAGTTAAGAGAGTTAAATATCAATAAAATCTTACATTGTTGGATTTTTATTATTTAAAATATGTGATTAACTTACATTAATATATAAAGAAATGAGGAAAATAGAATTAATAGGAATGATAAACTACTTGAAAAATAATATATTATTGTTTCTGATTTTTACTATTGGTAGTATTGGACTATACAGTTGGTTTGTAGGTGATTTTTTTCTTTCAACAATTATTAACTCTTATGTTTCAATGGCTCAAAGTACATCAGTAATATTTTGTGTTATTAGCATACTTCTATTTCTTCATCTTAACTTTAATAAATCCAAATTTCTGGGTTTAGTTATTAGTTTGTTTTCTGTAGTAATAATAATATATTGTAGTCTTATAATTTATAAATACAATTTTGGTTTACAAGTAAAATTAGAAAACTTTTATATAGTAAAACCCAAAACAATAGGTAAGATTCTTTATGGCAGAATGTCACCTGTTACTTCAATATTATTTGTATTATCAAACATTAATATATTACTTATATTTTGGAAAATTAAAAAAAGAAAACTTGTAAGTGATTTGATAAATTTTATTATATTGTTTATCACATTTATTATGCTTATTGGGTATCTATATCATACTCCAATATTATATGCCAGTAAGGTGATACCTATTGCTTTGCCAACTGCAATATGTTTCTTATTTCTAAGTATTACTTTTTTTAATATTCATGGACTCCCATTTAATTTTGGTAAAGATAAAACATTAAAATATCAATTAATTAAATCTTTTATTCCTTTAATCATATCTATAATTTTAATACAAGGTTATTTTGATTCAAGTGTTTTAAATCATCAAGAGAATAAAACTCTTTATGTTGCTATATTTGTTATAATATCTATAATAATTAGCATTATATTAATTATTAGAAATTCAATTACTATTGATAAGAAACTTAAAAATTCAGAATTTCTACTAAAAGCTAGCGAAGAGCAATATAGATTGTTGTTCAAATATATGCCTGTTCCAACTTATACTTGGCAGAAAGTTAAGGATGATTTAATTTTAATTGATTATAATGAAAAAGCAGATTCTTTTACTAATGGAAATCAATCCTGTCCTAAACAATTTTACATAAGAACTAACAGGTTGATTACATAA
>JBAXLO010000288.1:0-4539 GCA_037134755.1 Bacteroidota bacterium
TTTTAAAAACCGGATATGATTTATACAAACAAATATACCAATTTCTGATTTCATAAAATATATTTTATAAGCACAAGTATTTATTATTGAAAATTAGAAACTATTTTTAGGAGAGTTTTTATCTGTTTTTGAAAATAATTAATGTATTTAGTCTAAATAACTACTTATTTATAAATTTAATACTTCATTTTTATAATTAAATATGTCTTTTATAAAGTTTGATTATCAATTATAAACAAATAATTATTAATAATATGATTTATAATGAAGTTGTTTATTATAGATTAGTTGAGAATTTTACTGTACATTTGCAGAATCAAATTAAAAAACATTGAAAACAATACTTTCAATATTCTTATCATTACATATTATTATAGGAAGTATTGTATTGCCCATCGGTGACTTTGATTATTTATCGCAACTGCCTAAACTATACAGTTTGTTTGTAATCGAAAATGGTGCTACTTCTTTGGATGAGTTTTTTGAAGAACAGTTTTTTGATTCCTATTCATTTATAAATGATGAAGCTGATGAGAAAAGCGAACCTAAAGAAAAGGAAAAACATCCTGTTGCAATTAATTTGTTTTCAATTAATCCTATTGCTTATAATATAAGTACAAAACTTTGCTTAAAAAAAGAAATAACAGGGATTGATACTCCTGTTTCATCGTTTTATTGTAATAATTATAAGAGTATTGCACAGCAATCAGTGTTTCATCCACCTCATATTATTTAAATAGATATTACAAAACAATTAATTAATAAAACAAATAATCAATAATAAATAAATAAATAACAATGAAAAAAATAATTGTATTGTTTGCTATAATATTAATAGCAGGCACAAGTGCTTTCGCACAAAAAATAACAGCAGATAAAGTACCTGCTGCTGTAAAACAAGCTTTTCAAACCAAGTTTCCTAAAGCAACAGCTGCCAAATGGGAAATGGAAAAGAAAGACTACGAAGTTGGCTTTAAATTAAATGGAACCGAAGGATCTGCTAACTTTGATGCTACAGGTAAATGGTTGGAAACAGAAACAGAAATCAAATACGAAGCATTACCTCAAGCAGTAAAAGCTACTATCACCAACAAATTTAAAGGATACAAAGCCGGAGAAACTAATAAAGTAGAAACTCCAGACAAAGGTGTACTTTACGAAGTTGAATTGTCTAAAGGAACTGAAAAGATAGAAATTCAATTTACTAAAGAAGGAGAAGTGAAGAGTAGAAAAGTAGAAGGCAAAAAGGAAAAAGATTAATTCTGATTTCTAATCTAATAAAAAACGTCTTCATAATTAATTTTTTGAAGGCGTTTTTTTTTAGTAATTATTATTGATAAATTATAACTAAAGAATTCACTTTAAATTAACATATAAATAGTGTGATATATCTTAATTATATCGTATATTTGTACATTATTATTGTGGAGAGATATTTTTAGTTAATTTATTAATAATGAATATTAAAAATAATAAAGGAATGAAAAGAAATAACTTATCAAACGTATTAATAACATTTTTAATGTTGTTAATACTACCTTTTATAAGTACAGCAGGAATTACCCCATTTGCAACAGGTAATTTAGCAGTGCTTCAAATGGCAGTTGGTACATCTAACAATACAACGGCCTCTATTATAGAATTAAAACCCAACATGACTCAAGCTACAGCTGTATATACTTTTAATATACCAAGTACAGGAACTACTGCATTAAGATTCTCAGGTAGTGCAGCTACTACAGGTTATCTGGCTACATCCAATGATGGTTCGCAACTTTGTATTCCGGGAGTTAATACTGCAACTACTTCAGGTAATACAAATGGGTTAAATCCAAGAGGAGTAGGGGTGTTAAACAATATGTATTCATATACATTACCTACAACATATACAAGTACTAGTGGAAATCAAACCAGAGGCGCAACTTCAATAGATAATTTAAACTATTATTTTGCTGATCAAGGTGGGTTTTATACTAATGGATCCTCAGTAGCAAGTCCTACAGGTAATATTCGTTGTGTTAAACCTTTTGGTGGAACAGTTTATGCTTTTACTGCTACTACAACTAGTCCATCAGTTGGGATATTATCAGCAGCATCAGCAGGAACTTTGACAGGATTATACGGTTTGCCAAATGGTTCAACATATAATCAAGACTTTTATTTATTATCTTCAGGTAATAATGGAAATGCTTATGATATTCTTTATATAATAGCTGCAACAACTATATCTGCAGGTACAATATATAAATATTCGTTGGTTAATGGAACTTGGGTAGCTAATAATTACTATAACACAGTAGTTGGTGGCTTTGGAATGTGTGCAGCAACAAATGGTACTGGTGCTTATCTTTATATTACTACAGGAATAGGTAGTACTGTTAATAATACTGTTGTTAGGATGACTGATGTTGCTGGTTATAATGCAAATATAAATATTACAACAGCTAATAATCTTACTTTATTTACAGCTACAGGATCAACAATATTAAAAGGAATAGCTTTTGCACCACAAATGAATACACCGGTATTACAAACAGGTACAACTACAAATATTAATATCATATCAGCAACTTGTACAGGAAAAATTGTATCGGATGGAGGTTCATCAATAATACAAAGAGGTATATGTTATGATACTACTGCTAACCCTGATGTGACTAAAAATATAATGTTAGTTACAGGAACTTTAGGATCATTCTCAGCAAATCTAACCGTTTTAAATAGTAATACTACTTATCATTATAGAACATTTGCTCAAAACGCTACAGGAATATCTTATGGTGCTGATTCTACTTTTACAACACAAACAAGTTATCTTCCAACCAAATTAGTAATTATTGCTATAAATAATAGTAGAACAATTTCATCAAATACTCCGTTCAATGTTATTATTCAGGCGCAAGACATACAGGGGATTCCTAAAAATACACCAACTGATATTAAAGTTGTACTTACATCTAATGATTCAATTGGTGGAACTACTTCAGGATATATTACTACAGGAACAAATGGTGTAATAATACAAGGTGTTACTTTAAAAGCTGGATACAATATTACTATCACTGCCAGTGATTCAGCCAATGTATTAGCCGCTGTAACCAGTTCACCATTTACTGTTCTTGAAGCAGCATCACAACTAGTAATTAATGGGCTACAAAGTACTGCTTTCACAAATCAAACATTAACTACATTTACAGTAAGAGCGTTAAGAACAGATAATACATTAGACTCTAATTTTATTAGTAATATACAATTAAATGCGTCTATTATTGGAAGTAGTAATATGTTTGGTACTTTAACCAAGACAGCAGTGTCAGGAATAGCAACGTTCAATAATATCTATTTTGATCAACCGGGTATTTGTCAATTAAGCGCATTAACTAATGGTTTGCCCGAAAGCTCTAATAATAGTTTAATAATCTCCCCAGCTCCACAAATGGTTGAATTAGTTGTTCCCAAATATATTGGATGTAAGAGTGGAGCTGCAGCAAATACAGAGAGAACACCTATATCAATATGTATTCAACTTAAAAACCTTCAACCAGATACAATCTATGATTTAAGAGTTCAATTAGGTTTGATATCTGATACAAATACAGCTTCAGGTGCCGGAAATACATGGGATGGAGGTGCTTTTTCAACAAATGTAATGAGTCAGGCTTTTAGTACAGATAATAATGGAAATAGCCAACCTATATGGGTATTGTTTTCAACAACAAGTAATGCAACAAGATTTGATGCCGGTCAAGTGCATAATGTAAGAGTTGGTTATACTAAAACAGGTGGAACAATACCTTCAGCACCTGCTTTTATTGGATCTAAAACTATTACAGCTTTAGATATTTCGAAGATAGCCCGAACTACAACAACTGTTGATGATGGTGCGTTCTTAAAAGGCACAGTAGATTCAATAGCTTCAGGTAAATATGTTTTGTTATTTGATAATACAGATGGCACAGGCGACCCATTATCAACCTATCAGGTAAGACAAACAATAGCAACACAGGCTTCACAAGTTGATTTGCCAAGAATGATTGATAGTGTGTACATGCAAACAGGAAGTTCAATAAAAGGTGATTATGCAGTTGTAATTCCAATTGGAATAAATAATCCTAATGGGATTAGAAGAATTGAATTTAGAAATGCTGATAATACTATCTTTTCATTTAATACATCCTTAAATGGCATATGGCCAAATAATGTAAATACTACAACAGTAAATAGGAGAGACTCTTTAAGTATCACAAATGTAACTGTAGCTTTATCAAAGAAACTTAATGTAACTGCGATGTTGCAGGAATATTATAACAATTCTACAGGTTTAATGAATCAAACACTTGGAATAAATTGGGATACCGGAGATTTATTTAAAAATTTCTCAGGCACTACAGTTGATACTGTTATGGTTTTGATTAGAAAAACGAATATTACTCCTGATGTTGTTTCTTCATTTACTATTGATACTGTCTTTTATGGAGTGAATTTAAATAATAATGGATTAATTACAATTTCATTATCAGCAGGAATAACAGGATACCA
>JBAXLO010000289.1:0-4533 GCA_037134755.1 Bacteroidota bacterium
TACAATCTTATGTGAGTATAAAAATATAAATATGATGTATTAATATAAGTCTATTTTAAGGTGACGTAGCGAGGACACTACGCCAAACATCAGTAATGACCTAATAGTCTAAAAGTCTAAACAGCTAAAAGCCTCAATCCTTTTCAACTTTAGGCATTTTAGGCACTTTTTTTAATGAATACTTTTAGGAACAAAACTAGTAGAAGCCTTATCAAAAACCATTAAGGTTTTAAAACCTATTTCCTGCAATAACTCCAGTGTATCGTCGAAACACAAGGCAAGCTCCGTTGGCTTATGCGCATCCGAACTTAAAGTTATTGGAATATTCATTTTGTGAATCCTCTTTAAGATAGTAGCACTCGGAAACAATTCGTCCGAACGCTTTTTATACAAACCTCTTGTATTTACCTCCATAATGCAACCGCTTTCTTTAATAACATCAAGCGATTCGTTAACGAGATCATTATACCATTTCTCCTCAACCGAAAAATAGCGACCTTTATTATTCATCTTAACCTTATCAAAATGCCCTATAATATCTGGATGTTGATTAGTTATCATTTCGTTGGTTTGATGATAAAAAGCACCTACCGCTTTGCGGATATCCTCATTAAAAACATAACGCAAACCATTATCAAAGGTATCAATATTAGAGCCATCAATAAACCATAATCCCTTTACATTAGGATTGCTCACCAAATGGACAGAACCTATTATATAATCAAGACCACATTCTCTTTTAAAAGCATTAAAACTCTTAGTTAAGTTGCGAATATAGTCAGCTTCGAGAGCTAGATAAATATTAATCTCTTTGTATCTGTTCTTCAACTCCAATATAGAAGTGCAATACTGCTGCAAATCCTCCTCTTTGATGGCATAGCCGTTCTCGAAAGATACAGGCGCATGCCCCGAAAAGCCTAAGGACTCAAAGCCAAGTCGGATAGCTTCTATAACATATTCCTCAGGATTACTGGAACCATCGCAGTATTTAGTGTGAGTATGAAAATTAAAATATCTCATTGTTAATTGTGCTTAATCATCGTTTTCGTTGTTGTTTTCTACAATCTTATATAACTTGTCCTGTCTTCTTACTACATCCTTTACAGGGATAGAACAAAGTTCGCCTTTCACGGTCTCTTCCACAGCATTCAAATCAACGCGGATCTCTGTAAGAATATCCTCATAAACGCCCGTTGTAGGTCCAATGATGTGTATCTCCTCCCCTATCTTCAAACTATGCGTTTCAATCTTAACTTCGGCAACCTGTAGCTTGGCAAAATAATTAGTTATCTTACCAACATACACCTTCTTTTTAGTAGCTTGCGAACCGTAACGCACCGTCCATTCGCCAGTTCTCCTGCCAAGGTAATAACCATCCCAAAAACCACGGTTATAAACAGAACCTAACTTATCATTCCATTTCTGTATGTTCTCTTCGTTATAATCACCTGTAAAATATGCCTGAGATGCTTCCTTATAACATTGAGTAACGGTTTTAACATATTCCGGTGAGCGACCTCTGCCTTCAATCTTCAATACTTTAACTCCGGCCTTAATGATCTTATCTAAAAAGCCTATGGTATTAAGGTCTTTCGGCGACATTATATATTCGTTGTCGATCTCCATTTCAACGCCCCCATCCTTATCGGTTACATGGTAAGGTCTTCTGCACAATTGAAGACAAGCACCTCTGTTAGCAGAAGCATTCAGGGTGTCGAGACTAATATAACATTTGCCCGAAACAGCCATACATAAAGCCCCATGGGCAAACACTTCTATCTTTATAAGTTCCCCTTTAGGACCTTTAATTTGCTGGAGCTCGATTTTTTCTACTATCTCGGCTACTTGCTTTAAACTTAATTCACGAGCCGTAACCATCACATCAGCAAAGTGAGCATAAAACTTAACGGCTTCTAAATTGGTGATATTGCATTGTGTAGAAATATGAATCTCCATACCAATACTGTTAGCATAGTTAAGCACAGCCATGTCAGAAGCTATAATAGCAGTAATTCCGTAAGCTTTGGCAGCATCAACTATCTTTTTCATCTCTACAATCTCATGATCGTAAATAATAGTATTAACAGTAAGATATGATTTAATTTTATTTTCTTTACAGATGCCGCATATATTTATCAAATCATCAATACTAAAGTTATTAGATGATTTGGCACGCATATTCAATTGACCAACTCCAAAATAAACAGAGTCTGCTCCCCCTTGAATTGCAGCCATTAAAGACTCATAAGAGCCAACCGGTGACATTATTTCTATGTCGTTAATCATAATTTAACTTAAATTTATGTGTTGTTATTGAGTTTATTTATTACTTTTACACCTCAATTTATAATTTGCAAAGGTATGAAAAATAACTATAGTAAACAGATAAGAAAACATTTAGTTCTCTTAATGTTAGTGTTTGGGTTTGTAAACGTTTACAGCCAACAAGATTTACCTATTTCACTTACTCCACAAGAAAAGTTGATGATGCATGATTATTATATGCAACCAAACCCTAAAAGTGGTGTAATGACTCCTCCTCTCTCTAAAGTGAGGAATGCTGCCGAATGGGAGGAAATAGATGCGTTAATTGTTACCTGGACTACGTATACATCTATCTTAAGAGAAATTGTGAGGAATGCAGTTAACGAATGTAAAGTTTATATTGTATGTTCAGACTCTGCATCTGTAAAGTCTTCATTGACTTCAGGAGGTGTTAATCTTACGAATGTACGTTATGTAATAGCTCCTTTCAATAGTGTTTGGGTAAGAGATTATGGTGCTAATAATGTTTACACAAATGATGTGGATTCTTTATTGCTTGTGGACTGGACTTACAACCGTCCGCGCCCTAAAGATGATACTCTTGCCCGTACCATGACTAAAGTTACAGGTATTCCTTTATATGAAATGACACAAACTCCTAATAAGCTTGTGGCTACCGGTGGCAACTGGATGACTGATGGTATGGGGACAGCTTTCTCCTCTCATCTGATTACTGATGAAAATAGTCCTTCCAGCACTTACGGACAAAATCTTACCGAAGCAGATATTGATACTTTAGCTAAGCATTATCTTGGTATTAATAAATATATATTCTTCCCAACTTTACCTTATGATGGTATTCATCATATTGATATGCACGTGAAACTACTTGATGAAGAAACTCTTTTGTGGGGACAGTACCCAACAGGAGTTGCTGACGGTCCGCAAATAGAAGCAAATATTGCTTATCTACAATCTAATTATACATCAACTTTCGGAACTCCTTATCGTATCGTAAGAATTCCTATGCCTCCTGATTCTGCTTACAATAATGCATGGCCTAACAACTCTGGCAGCTACCTTACTTATACCAATGGTGTTTTTGTTAACAAAACCTTCCTTTATCCTACTTATTACAAACAATATGATAGCGTAGCACAAAGAATATATCAGGAAAACCTTCCGGGATATAATGTTGTTCCTATTAATTGCTACCAATCTATCACGGCAAGTGGAGCTATTCATTGCATCACGCATTGTATTGCCTCCAGCGATCCTCTTTTGATAGTGCATCGTCCGGTAAGAGATACAACATTTGATTTTATAAGTACTAATTCAATATATTTTAAAGCATATATTAAACATCGTTCCGGAATACAATCGGCAACTATACATATTAAGAATGCTTTAAGTTCAACCTATACTTCTTATGCTATGAATTCAGTACCCGGAGAAACTGATTACTGGCAGGTAAACATCCCTACTAGTGCTCTTGAAATTAATTCCTATAATACTATTCAATATTATATAGATGCTTCCTCAAATTCTGGCAAAACTCAAATCAGACCTATTACAGCTCCTACAGGTTACTGGACTTTTAATATAACATTTGGCGATGGTATCAATGAATTGTCCAAAATTAACTTAGGTAAGATATATCCTAATCCTGCTTCTGCCATTACCTGCATCCCTGTAGAGACTAGTAACAATACGAATGCTACCTTAGATGTTTATGATATGATTGGTAAGAAGATTAAAAATATTTATACGGGTACTATCTCGGGTAAGAAGAATTTCTTTATCAATGCTGCCGACTTAGCTAAGGGTGTTTATATGGTTACTTTAAAAACTAATAACTTTAGCCAAACTCAGAAATTAATTGTTAAGTAGTATTATTGTTTTAATTATTTATTAATAATAATAATAACATTTAGCGTTTAGCAGCATAATGAACTTAAAAACAAAAATCTCATAAACATAATAAAATTTTAATGAAAAAAGATGCTCATACCAATCACGACATACATCAACTTATAAAACAGCGATGGAGTGCACGTGCTTTTTCGCAAGAACCTATAGAACTTGATAAAATATTGCGTGTTCTTGAAGCTGCCAGGTGGGCTCCTTCGAGCATGAACCAACAACCCTGGAGATTTATCATAGGGTTGAATAAAGATGAAACGCATCAAAAGCTTTTTGATACTCTTGTTGAATTTAATCAGATATGGGCTAAGGCTCCTGTGTTGATTCTTGCTATTGGTAAGACCA
>JBAXLO010000290.1:0-4526 GCA_037134755.1 Bacteroidota bacterium
CAATGATTACGCACCTTACACCTATGAAATTATTTTTCTTACTCCCTCTCCTCTCAGGAGAGGGTTGGGGTGAGGTTGTCTTTCCAGCCACATAGTGGCGACCTATTTATAGAAAACAATAACAAATCCAGTTATAGCCCCTTTTTAAGGGGTTGGGGTTATTTCTTATTATTAGCCACGTCCTTTAGGGCGTGGGATAAAATATAAATACATATTCCGGCTTTAGCCGAAATACTATTATTTTTTTATTTTCCTCTTTATATTAAATTAATCTATATCTTTACACTCTTAAAAATAGGACTAATGCCAGACAACGAAACTAACAATAATTCATTTGTTCCAATACATAATACAGGACTTATTAAGGTAGGTAATATCATTTATTTTACAAAAAGAATGAAAACAAATTGAATTACCATTTTGAATTCTTAAAATTTGTTAAAATCACAAATAAGTATTACCTTTGCAGATAAATTTAATAAAAATGGAAGACCTAAATAAAATAAACTCTAAAGAAATCGGAGAACAAGAATGGATGGTTGAAAACCTAAATGTAAATCATTTTAGTAATGATGTTCTAATAAAAGAAGCAAAAACTGATGAACAATGGGAAAAAGCAGGCAAAGATGGCACACCTGCATGGTGCTATTATAATAATGACCCTAAAAATGGTGAGAAATATGGAAAACTTTATAATTGGTATGCTGTAAACGACCCACAAGGATTAGCTCCTAAAGGCTGGCATATACCAAGTGATTATGAATGGAATCAGCTTGTTGATCATTTGGGAGGTAAAAATATTGCTTGCAGTAAAATGAAAGCAGAAAGTGACTGGATAGAAGATGATGGAAATAATGATAGTGGCTTTACGGCATTACCTAGTGGATATCGTACTTGTTTTGTATTAAAAGATTCCAAGAACGATAAATATCCATTTAACAATATTAGGTATTGTAGTTACTGGTGGACTTCTACCGAGTATACAATAAGTAAAGTATCTACGTGCCTTTGTTGGTTCATAAGTCACAATGCTATTACTAAAAGTGAATGCTACAATAAAAGAGATGGCTTCTCTGTTCGTTGCTTAAAAGATTAATATAATAAATGCTATGTATATAAAATAAATGTATAATTTTACACACTAAATAATATGACTAATGCTAGAAAACGAAATTAATAATAATTCATTTAGACCTATACATAAAACAAGACTTTCTAAAAAAGAAAAATTAGTTTATAGTTTAATTAAAAAGATATTTATTGTTATCGCTTGTTTTTTATTTGTATACAGTTTTTTTTATTTTGAGATTGGAAATCCTTATTACGAATTCTTACTTGTTACAAAAGGAATTACTACAAAAGGTTATATAACCTATGTTGAGGAACATGAGGATGTCGCCGAACAAAATGGCAATTCAAGAGATGTTTATAACGTTTACTATGAATACACTTTCATAACAAAAGATGGCAAAACCATTAAATCTTCAGAAAGTGACGTTAGTCCTGTTTCTGGTTATTTACACGAAGCGAATAAAAATCCTATACCAATTACAGTTAAATATATCGCTAACCATCCAGAAATTAACTTTGATAATGATAAGGTTCAATATTGTAATACTATTGTTGAGTATCTATGGCGGAGATTAATCATTTATTTTATTATTCTATTAATTGGTTTTACATATATCTACAAGGCTATGAAAAATTATTTATCTGAAAGCAAAAAAATAGATGCAAATATTGAATGACAGAACTTTATTGGATCTAGCATCCTCATTACGTGCAGAATAGTTTTAACAACAATTAATTTAGATACATTTTAATTAATAATAATAAATACGCAAATTTTATGAAAAAAATTAAATCTATACCTCCTTATATTTTATTAAACTTCAGTATAATTTTATTATGTAGCTTCTTTTCTCAATTAATAGTACAAGAGTACATTTCTGTGAGTAATAAATTCAATTTATTTTATGTTTCTCTTGGCTTAATATGGATTATTTAAATTTTTATAGTTCCAATTTTTTTAATTTTGAGTAAACTTGGTTTAGACCAAAAAGAAATATTAGTTAAATTTGGATTAATGGGTTTTATAGGAATAATTATTTTTATATTTGGAAGCTTAACGCAACTTATACCTCAAATTAATAAACTTCATATTATAGATAAAGAATATGTTGGAATATCTGGTGTAGATGAAGTCGGAATTGATGATGATTATGGCTCAGGAACAGAGTCAAATTATTCTAATTGCTTTATATTTAAAAATGATGACACAAGGAAAGATTTTGAACTCGAAAAATTAAAAAATAAGCATGATGAAATAAATGAAAGAGAATTTATTTATTGGCAAACAGGTATGTCTGCTGGATATAATCCAAAATATATTTCATATTATAATGGCTCAAAATCATTCTCTGATAGAATATACTTATATTGTACAGTTGGACCAATAATGCTTTTTGAAAACTTTATCGATGCATTAAAAAATGCTCTACTGTTTATGATATTTCCATTAATTAGGTTATTCTTTAAAAAGCCAATAAAGTACAAAAATTTTACAGCGTTTAAAGAAGATATAATAGAAAAAACAGAATCAAAATCAAAATATGATAATTATGATTATTGATTAATAACTATACAAAGATGAAAAACATAAAACTCTTTCTCGTAATTGACACAATAATTAAATTATGTGTTGTTATAGCACTTATTGTAGCAGCAACAACAAAACAGCAATACAGTTATTACACTTTCATACGTTGGCTAACAATGATTGCTTTTATTTACTTTGCTTACCATTCATACACCAAAAAGCAAATAGGGCTATTAATTTATTTTGTTGCAGTAGCAATACTTTTTAATCCATTTCAAAAGGTTTGGTTTCAAAAAGAAACCTGGCATTTGATTGATTATTTAATTGCTGCTATTACAGCAAGTACAATTATTTATGATTGGTATTTTATTTACAAAAGAAAATAGGAATTAAATAATAATTTGAGTCGTATCTTAAATAACATTTTTAATTTTTATGTAATCTTGTTTTGAAAGGTTTATATCATCTAAATTAAGCCCTATTATTTGACGTGTAGCATTTTCATATTGTAGAATATTAAATGTTCTTGCATTAATAAAGGGGTTATTTCTTATAATTTTTGAAATATCATATTTGATATTTTCTTTATTTGGCATTATTGTTAACATAAAGTTCCTATTTATGGGTAATCTAAAAGGACTTGCTATATCATTACATAAAACTGGTCTATCAGATGTAATAAACCCAACATCACTTTTATCAGTATCAACAAAAATAATATCATTAAAATGGGACTTAACCAAATTGAATGTCAATTTAAGATGTTCATTTATGAAAAATTGCTTGTTTTCTTTTTTGTTATCTGTTATAATTTCATCAATACTTTTGGTTTCAAAAGGGAAAAGTATTTTACCTTTTTCAGTGAATACATTCAAGGGGTCAGGGTAATTATATGTATTTATAAGATGCATCCAAAAATCATTAATTGAATTTAGCAAATAAGGATTTCTGAGTTGTAAATTAATTATTGTGAGAATTATCAAACCTCTTTCTTCTTTAGATATGTTAAATTTCTTCTCATCTGTAATTATATTATAAAATTTAGGATAATCACTCTCTATTGTATTTGCATATAAATTTTCAATTGATTCCCTTTCTTGTCTTTTATCTGAATCAATTGTGTATAACTTTTTTTTTAAACAAATCTTCTCAATATCAGTTTTAGATTCTTCACGCTCATCAATCTTATCAAATGTAGAAACATAATAATGATCCTTATTGCCTTTTTTCTCTATCGTATGTGCAAAATTCTTTAAATACACTTGTGGTACGAAATGATGATGTTTCTTTTCTTTACTTTCCATTTCTAATGTTATTTTTAAATGGCTATTTCTTCACATTAAAATAAAAACACACACAACAAATTCAGGAGATAATAAATCTCTTGCTTTGTTATAAGAAAAATAATTTAGTTCAAAGATTAACTCTTTTTCTTTGGATGTTTTCCTTTTGCTTGTGATAAAGCACTTCCAGCAATTTCTTTTTCTTTTTTAGTACTTTTAGGGTCACGCAATACTTTTGAAGCATCAGTAGCCACTTTCTTTGAAGTTTCTTTTTTGTTCATTTGAATTTATTATTAAAATTAAGAGTACAAATTTACAAAAAATAATTATAGTAATTTCTAGAATTTTGATAACATATTTATAACTTAATTTTATCTAAAATTTAGCTTTTAATCTACAAAACAAAATGCCAAAGGCATGAAATGATTGTAGAAAACATAAAACCACCACCAACCCACAAATCCCGTAGGGGTGAAATGTTTCACAACAATAATCATATCACCCTTTCAGGGTTTGCAAAACAAATAGATTATCACATACTACAATAATACCATCCTTTCAAGATTAAAAGAATTTTCAAAACTACAACCCATTGTCCCAACAGTCCCAATTGTCCAACGTTTTTATTCACTTAATTATAAATA
>JBAXLO010000291.1:0-4507 GCA_037134755.1 Bacteroidota bacterium
CTAATACCGATGTTTCGGAATTTACAGGATACGTTGAATTAAGAATTAACTAAAGCAATTAATAATTAACAATTAATAATTAATAATAGAAAATATCATAATTCATAATAAAAAGACCTTCATCATTAACATGGTGAAGGTTTTTTTTATATCGTAAAACGAAATCTTAATTCGAGCTATTGAATAAAGCATCCACAAATAATTCTTTATCGAATAGCTGTAGATCCTCCATTTTTTCGCCTATACCTATATATCTTACCGGAATCTTAAACTGGTCGGAAATGCCAATAACAACACCGCCTTTAGCAGTACCGTCAAGCTTAGTCAAAGCTAAAGCATTAACTTCGGTGGCAGCAGTAAATTGTTTGGCTTGTTCAATAGCATTTTGCCCTGTTGAAGCATCCAAAACCAATAGAATTTCGTGAGGGGCATCAGGAATAACTTTCTGCATAACTCTCTTAATCTTCGTTAATTCGTTCATAAGATTAACTTTGTTATGAAGTCTTCCGGCAGTATCAATAATAACTACATCAGATTTTTTAGTAAGTGCAGATTTTAAAGTGTCAAAAGCCACAGAAGCCGGGTCCGCATTCATCCCCTGGCTAACAATTGGCACATCCACCCTCTCGGCCCAGATAGTCAACTGATCAACAGCGGCTGCCCTAAAGGTATCAGCTGCTCCCAATAAAACTGATTTTCCTGCTTTTTTAAATTGATAAGCTAATTTGCCAATGGTAGTAGTTTTGCCTACACCATTAACACCCACAACCATTATAACGTAAGGTTGTTCCCCGGTAGGGAAAGAGAAATCATTACGGGTGTTAGTATCATGTTCTTGAAGAAGCGATGCAATCTCTTCTTTAAGAATAGTATTTAATGCTTCGGTGCCAATATATTTATCCCTTGACGCTCTTTTTTCTATTCTTTCGATAATTCTTAAAGTAGTTTCCACGCCAACATCCGAAGAAATTAATATTTCTTCCAGATTATCCAACACCTCATCGTCAACTTTTGATTTGCCAATGATAGCTTTGGAAATCTTGCTAAATACACTTTCCTTGGTCTTAGCCAAACCTTTATCAAGGCTCTCTTTTTTTTCTTTTGAAAATATTGAGAAAAATCCCATTTTAATAAAAATGCTTTAAGAAAATATGTGTTGGTATCAATAAAAAAAAAGTCCCGGAATAGTACGGGACTTTTCTTTTAAAAAATGAAATATCTTATGCTTTGTTAGCTAAAAAATCTTTTATAACATCGTTAGCAACGATATTTTCTTTCCAAACGTAAGCACCTGTTTTAGGTGATTTAACCATACGGTAAACTTTAGCGTAGTCTTTACCAGTTTTGGTCTGTAATGTTGCAACAACTTTCTTTGCCATGACTTAAACTTATTTAATTTCTTTATGTACTGTCACTTTTTTTAAGATTCGGTTGTATTTTCTCAACTCTAATCTTTCAGGTGTGTTCTTTTTATTTTTAGTTGTAATGTACCTTGATGTTCCGGGAACACCACTTGTTTTGTGTTCAGTACATTCTAAAATAACCTGTTGCCTTGCTTCTTTGCTCTTCTTCGCCATTTTATTGAACTTTCTTTTTAAGAGGTGCAAAATTAAAAGTTTTTATCGAATTATCCTAATGTTTTTAAAAATAAATTGTACTTTTACCGAAAATATTACAAAAACATGAATTGGGACATATATATTAAGGGGTTTAAATCATATTTAATGATAGAGAGATCGCTATCAGCAAATACGATAGAAGCATATATTAGAGATATTGAAAAGCTTATTCAATATATTGATTATTTTAATCTAGAACTGACACCTTCAACTGTTGAATTAAAAACTCTAGAGGGCTTTTTACAATGGATAAATGAACTTGGTATGAGTATTAACTCACAAACAAGAATAGTTTCGGGGATAAAAGCATTTTATAAATATTTAATGATGGAGGATATTATGGATACAAGTCCTGCTGAATTGTTGGATGCTCCTCGAACAGGTCGGAAATTACCCGATTTATTAAGTTTAGAAGAAATTAATGCGTTAATTGATGCAATTGATTTAAGTACTAAACAAGGTCAAAGGAATAAAGCAATACTTGAGACATTGTATGGTTGTGGATTAAGAGTATCGGAATTGATAAACTTTAAGATATCCGATTTATACTTTGATGATGATTTTGTTAGGATAACCGGAAAAGGAGAAAAGCAAAGATTGGTGCCAATTGGCGAGGAAGCTCAAAAATTTATCAATATATATTTACAGGAGGTAAGAGTTCATGATGTGATTAAAAAAGGAAATGAAGACTATGTATTCCTTAATGGGAGAGGGGGGAGGCTTTCGAGAGTTATGATCTTTTATATAATTAAAGGGCTTTGTAAGAAAATAGGTTTAACTAAATCAATAAGTCCACATACATTTAGACATTCTTTTGCAACTCATCTTATGGATGGTGGTGCAGATATTAGAGCTGTTCAGGAGATGCTTGGACATTCTTCGATACTTACAACCGAAATTTACACCCATTTAAGTAGGGAGTATTTGAGAGATGCAATTCTTATGCACCATCCCAGATATTGCAAGACATGGGATGAACCTACAGGACCTTACATGTTTTCGCCTGATAAGATACCTAAAGGGAAGACGTTTAAAAGAACAAAAGAGGCTGATAATAATTAATTATCAGCCTCTATATTTTATTAAAAACTTTTCTTTATTGAATCTTAGAATTAACTAATTCGAGAATCTCTGTTTCCAATTGTTTTGCTTTAGCTTCAATTTCTGCACCTTTCTTAAGAACTTCTTCCACATAAGCTTTATCATGAAGTCCGCTTGCATTAATTTTAACATTTAAGAAAGCACCCATAACTGCCGAACGAGCACATAAAGCTCCTACTCCTGCATCAGTTACTGAGTTTGGATTACCAATTTCAACCATTGCTTTTATTAAATCGAAAGCATCAAAAGATTTCTGCATGGTTTTAAAAGGAACTTCTATAGCATATTTAGTAGCATCCTGAATTGCTGCTGTACGAGCTGCTTTTTCAGCATCGTTACCTTTTGGTAAACCAAATGCATCCATAATCTTATTAAAAGCATTGGTATCTTCATCAACTAAATACAAAAGTTCATCTTTAATTTGTTGTCCTTTTTCTGCCCAAATAGAAAACTCTTGCCAACGATCGTCCCAACCTGCTTTGTGTGAAGAAAGATTGGCAACCATAGTAGCCAATGAAGCACCTAAAGCACCTAGATAAGCAGAAATTGAACCACCACCCGGAGCTGGAGACTCAGAAGCAGTTTCATTAGCAAAACCGGTGCAGGTCATATCGATAAGTTTCTTTTTAGTTTTATCTGCTAAAACATATTCAATAATCTTTTCTTCCGGATGAAATGGTTTAAGATCGTCTAAGCCCATCGATTTAATTGCAATCTTAATTATTTCTTCATCTGAAACTCCAACCGAACGATTTTGTTTTTTAAGGAAGTGTTTACCAGCATCAATTAAAGTCTTTTTAGGTACTAAACCTACGATTTCGGAACCTGAAACTCTTAATCCTCTTTCTGTAGCTTTTTTATTTACTTCTTCAAAAGCAACATGAACAGGTGTAACAGAGATATTAGTTATATTCATTGAAACCTGAGCAATACCATACTCTTCTATAAACCAACCTATAGCTTTACAACCTTTAAGAGTGCCCGGAATCATTACGTCTTTGCCGTTTTCATCTTTAACTACTTTACCTGTAACAGTATTACCTTCGCGCATTGGTCTGCCTTTTTCGCGAACATCAAAAGCTACTGCATTTGCACGACGGGTTGAAGTAGTATTTAAATTATAATTAATAGCAACTAAGAAATCTCTAGCACCAACAGCAGTTGCGCCGGCAGTTGCATTAAATTCGGCAGGACCAAAATCAGGTTTCCATTCAGGTTTGGTGATCTTATCTTTTAATCCTTCGTACTCGCCCGAGCGACAATATGCAAGATTCTTTCTCTTAGGTTCGAAAGCTGCACTTTCGTAACAATAAACAGGTATATTAAGTTCTTCGCCAACTTTCTTAGCTAACTTACGAGCATATTCTGCAGTTTCTTCCATTGTAATGTTAGCAACAGGAACAAAAGGACATACATCAGTTGCACCGAAACGTGGATGAGCTCCGTGATGCTGACGCATATCAATAATTTCTGAAGCTTTTTTTATTGCCTGGAAAGCTGCTTCAACAACTTCGTTGGGGGTGCCAACTAATGTAACTACTGTTCTGTTAGTAGCTGCGCCCGGATCAACATCTAAAAGTTTTACCCCTTCAATTTTTTCTATTTCATCGGTTATCTGTTTGATAACTGTCATGTCACGTCCTTCGCTGAAATTAGGAACGCATTCAATTAGTTTCTTCATATAATATAAATGGTATTGATAATTATTTTCATCATTGAAATTGTTTGCAAAAGTATATAAAAAGATTTAACCCGAGTGTTTAAATAAATATTTTTTTATCTTTAAT
>JBAXLO010000292.1:0-4500 GCA_037134755.1 Bacteroidota bacterium
AAAATTGATGATTTAAAATGTAAAATGTAAAACTTTGCTTTTTCTTCTTTTCCTTTTTCACGCAAAGTGAAGAAAAGGGACTCGCGGATTGCTCAAATAATGTTAATTTAAATATTGTTAGAATTGTTTTTTTAATCTTGTTTTGTAGCGTAAATGAGCTGATGTCTATCCTAAAATCAATGAAATAAAATTATATTTTGATAATACTTGTGTGAACACAATAGCTGCTACCAGAAGGCATGGTTAATTATTAATTGATTTACACAGTCTTCTTCCTTTTGAAAAGGTGTTGAGAAGAGAAGAAATTTGTTTTTTACCTGAGAATAAGACCCGGTCTTTTAAACGACTATTTTTTAAACTTGTTAATACTCGAACTATGTTTTGCAAAGACAAGAAATAATCTTTTATTAAAAACCAAATTTATTTTTATAATAATGAAAATAATTTTATTATTTATAAATTTTATTAGTAATTTTACACTTTATTAAAATCTTAAACACTTAAATATTTATATTATGAAAAAAATAATATTAATTTTAATTACCTTTTTAAGTTTATTAAATCAAACTTCGTATGCACAAACACCAACCTGGAAATGGGTAAGTAGTATTTTGACCAGTTCAAGCGATCAGTGTAATAGTATGGCAGTTGATGTTTCAGGCAATTCGTATATTACAGGTTATTTTATCGGTTCGAATTTAACTATTGGGACTTTCATCCTACATAATGCTGACCCTGTAAACAATACAGATGATATATTTGTAGCTAAATACGATTCTAGTGGAAATGTTCTCTGGGCTAAAAAATTTGGGAGTGTAGGTGACGAAGATGGCAATGCTATAGCTGTGGACGATTCGGAAAATGTTTACATAGCAGGAGATTATGCAAGTCATTATCTTTCTTTTGGTACAACAACATTAACCAATACAACTAATAATAGTAATACAGATGTCTTTTTTGTGAAACTGGATAAAAATGGTAATGTTATTTGGGCTAAGAGTATAGGCAGTACAGGACTTGAATTTGCAAAATCTATTGCTATTGATACTTCCGGAAATGTTTATTTATGCGGTTATTTCGATAGTCCTACTTTAAATATAGGTAATGATGCATTGAGTAATTCGGGTGGTGACGACATTTTTCTTGCTAAATACGATGCAAACGGAAATGTGTTATGGGCAAAAAAAGCTGGTGGTAGTAACGAGGATGTTGCACTCTCGATGGCAGTTGATCCTAAAGAAAATGTATATATTACCGGAGATTTTACAAGTACAAGTATATCATTTGATACTATTAATTTAACAAGTACTTCGACTAACGGACATGCAAATCTTTTTATTGCAAAGTACGATAAAAGTGGGAATTTAATCCTTGCTAAAAGTGCAGGTTGCATTGGTAGCACAGGTTGGGTACAAGCCACTACTGTAGGTGTTGATACATCTCAGAATATGTACGTAAGTGGTTGGTTTGGATATAATAACTTTAATATTGGGAGCAGTACACTAAACTATGCAGGATTATATGATATATTTTTTATAAAATATGATAAAAACGGTAATGTAATATGGGCAAAGGGTGCAGGAGGCAGCGATGTTGATCAACCATATTCTATAACAGTAGATGATGATGGTAATTCTTACCTCGGAGGTAGTTTTCAAAGTTCATCTATTACTTTTGGAAATATAACTTTGAATAATCCCGGTATTTTTTTAACAAAATATGATCCTAATGGCAATGTCTTATGGGCAAAAGGTGATGTTGGATATAACAGCAGCGACAACATAATATCAGTAAAATTAAGTTCGTCAAGAAATATTTATATAACAGGAAACTTTAGTGATACGACTTTTATTTTAGATAATTTCACTATTCAAAACCCAGGAGAGGTTGGAATATTTATTGCTAAATCAAATATTAGCCTTAATGGAATTAATGAAATATTCAAAAGTAACACAGTTCATATTTACCCCAACCCTGCTAAAGACAATCTTACTATAGAAACAAATACAAATACAGAACAAAGATTAGAAATTATAAATCTTCTCGGGCAAACCATTTATACATCTTATATAAATAAGAAAGCTATAATAAATACTTCCGCTTTCGCGAATGGAGTTTACATCTTAAAGCTTTATACAGAAAAAGAAACAGCAGTAAAGAAATTTGTTAAACAATAAAAACATATACAATGAAAAAGATTATCATATTAGTATTTGCAATCTTTACAATAAGCTTTGCTAATGCACAGTGGGTACAAACTAAAGGACCATATTCGGGAAGTATTTCCACTGTTATACATAATGGTTCAACAATTTTTGCTGGAACTAATGGACAAGGAATATTCATGTCAACTAATAATGGCCAGTCATGGTCGCAAATAAATAATGGATTAACTAATTTGTATGTGCAAACCATTTTATTATCCGGTACTAATATTTTTGCAGGGACTCAAGGTGGAATGTTCGTATCAGCAAATAACGGTTCAAGCTGGACAGCAATTAACAATGGATTAACAGCCACTAATATCTTATCTACAGCTATAATTGGAAGCAATATTTTTGCAGGTACAAATATCGGAGTTTTCTTATCAACTAATAATGGTGTTATTTGGGCTGCTGTAAACACAGGTTTAACCAACACAATAGTAAATTCATTAATAGTTAAGGATACTAATTTATTTGCCGGCACTAATGATGGAGTGTATTTAACAACAAATAACGGTACAAATTGGAATGCAATTAATAGTGGTATACAATCAGTTCATGTATATTCGTTGTTAATAAAAGATACAATTTTTTATGCAGGTACTAATTATGGTGTATTTTTATCCGGATTAAATGGTGCAAATTGGACAATACATAATACAGGCTTAACCAATCTAAATGTATATTCTTTAACAAATATTGATTCTATTCTTTTTGCAGGAACAGCAAATGGTTTATTTAAATCAACAAACAATGCCACGAATTGGAGTTTAGCAATTAATGGAATATCTATTAATCCAACTGTCAAATCTTTGTATGCTATTAGCTCTAATATATTTGCTGGAACTATTGAGTTTGGTTTGTTTTTATCAACTGATTTAGGAACGAACTGGGTTAATATTGGGTTGCCTTGTTTATCCGCAATTTCATTAGCAACAAAAGATTCGATAATCTTTACAGGTATAGTTGGAATTGGTATGGCATCATCAACAGATAAAGGAGATACATGGCAAAAACTTACGGAACCTGATAGTTATGTTAATTCAATCGTAGTAGGTGGTTCTGAGATTTACGCAGGAACAGGAAGCAATGTTTATAAATCAGTTAATAATGGTTTAACTTGGAATGCGGTAAATAATGGATTAAATGCAAGTAAGACTTATTCATTAGCAATAAGGGATTCAAATTTATTTGCAGGCACAGATAATAATGTTTTCTTAACTACAAACAAAGGTTCTAACTGGACACAAATGAGTAATGGAATGATTAGTTATAACACTTATTCGTTAGCTATAAAAGATTCTTCTATATATGCAGGTACTGATAATGCTTCCTTTTATTCAAGTAACAATGGATTGAGCTGGCTACACGGTTATTATGGAATAGGTGGCACTGATATATATTCTATAGCTGTAAATGGAACAACTATTTTTGCAGGTTTTGATCAAGGTGTTTATAAATCTATTAATAATGGAACAAATTGGTACGCTTTAACTAATGGTATTCCATCAATTAAAGTGAGTAGTATATATATTTATGGGGGTAAGATATTTGCCGGTACTATCTCAGGTGTTTATATTTCATATGACAATGGTTCAAGTTGGCTTAGCTTAAATGATGGATTACCCTCAAACACTTCAATATTATCGATTACAAATGATAATTCTAATTTATATATTGGTACAGATGGGTTAAGTGTTTGGAAACGCCCACTGTCAGATTTAACAGGAATCCAAGATTATATTTCTTGTAATAACATTAAAATTTATCCCAATCCTGCCAAAGACAATCTTACTATTGAAACAAACTCAACTAAAGAACAAAGATTAGAAATTATAAATCTTCTCGGGCAAACCATTTATACATCATCTATTAATAAGAAAGCTATAATTAATACTTCCGCTTTCGCGAATGGGGTTTATATCTTAAAACTATATACAGATATAGAAACATTGGTTAGGAAATTTGTGAAACAATGAGAAAGAATTATGAATTATGAATTATAAATTATGACTGAAATAAAAAGAGTTAACATGAAAAAATTATCATATTATTAGCAGCAATCTTTACAATAAGCTTTGCTAATGCACAGTGGGTACAAACTAAAGGACCATATTCGGGAAGTATTTCCACTGTTATACATAATGGTTCAACAATTTTTGCTGGAACTAATGGACAAGGAATATTCATGTCAACTAATAATGGCCAGTCATGGTCGCAAATAAATAATGGATTAACTAGTTTGTATGTGCAAACTATTTTATTATCGGTTACTAATATTTTTGCAGGTACTCAA
>JBAXLO010000293.1:0-4500 GCA_037134755.1 Bacteroidota bacterium
TCGAGTTTAATAGACTCCATTTGGACATTATAAACTCGTATAGTGTCAGTTCCTTTAACTATATCGGTAAAAATACAACGGTTTTCGTTAGAAAAAGCAAACGTAAGCACACCACTATTAATGATAGGATATTTAGAGAAGGTTGCAGCACCCGATAGAAACATACATTTATTAGTATCAGAAGTATAACTGGCATAATAATACTTAGCATCCTGAATTTGTAGCAAAGTATCAAGAGTTTTAAAGCCCGAATATTTATCAAATAAGAATTCTTGAAAACAAATAATATCAGGAGCTTCATCTTTAACTAGCTTTAAGATATTATTACGTTGCGTAAAGCGATGTCGAAAGTCATTTAGCTTATAATCAAAGAAGCTAAAGAAATGAATATTATACGACATCACTTTTAAAACATCTTTATTAGTAATATTTTTAGTTGAACTGAAGTTATAAATATGTGTAAGATGATTAAAACCTAACAAAATAGTTATCAAAGAGATTAAGAACAACTTCTTTTTGAGAGTTATCCATAAAATAATAAATAATATGTTGACAAATAAGAGCAATGGGAAGCACAAACCAAAGAAAGCTAACAGCCAGAAGCTGTAAGGGCTTACGAAACACGAAATATCTGAAATGAGAAGGAAAAATGCAGAAATGAAATTAAGTATCACTGCCACTTTGTACAAAACCGGATTATTAGTCTGGAATTTTGCCATGTATTAACCCCTATTTGAGCTTTTGAAAAGGATTTCTTTCTCTTCTTTTGACAAACTATCGTATCCTTTCTTGGAAATCTTATCTAAAATAGCGTCAATTACTTTCTGTTTTTCGGCTTTAATGCGGTTGTACTCCTCATCTGACAATGGACGCTTGGGTTGCTCAGTCTTTGTGTACTTCATCTTAGGTTTTCGGGTAAAGATCTTATCAAAATTAAAGTTTGGAACCTTAAAAAGAGAGTGTCTAAGATTGTAAGCCATCAGGAAACCATAAAAAGCACCCCCTAAATGAGCAATATGACCGCCGGGATTAGCTCCTTTAATACTAGTGAGATCCAGAAGAACGAAAACAATAGCGATGTACTTCAGTTTAACATTCCCAAACAAGATTAAAGGCACGGAGAAGTCGGGAGCGTAAGTTGCAACAGCCACAATTATAGCCAATACAGAGGCGGAAGCGCCCAAAGCAATGGAAAATGGAATGACATTATGGAAGATTGGAAAGATATTAAAGGCAATTACATAAAAAAGACTACCTGTTAAACCTCCGAAGATGTAAGTATTCAATAGTTTGCGGGCATCTAGAAACTGCATAAACAAAACTCCTCCAAAATACAACATTAACATGTTCATAAATATATGCATGATCTCTTCGTGAAGAAACATGTATGTAAATAAGGTCCAAGGACGAGTAATTAAAGAATCTATACTTGCCGGAACAGCTAGCCATTGAATTAGAATGCTAGTTCCATTATCTCCGTAAAAGTGAAGATAAATATTGAAAACGTTAATCACTAACCATACTGCAATGTTTATCTTAATGAGCTTAACAATAATGTTATTCTGATTAAAGAAAGTCTTAACCTGATTAAATGGAGAGTTATAATTGTTCATATTATATGATTTTACCGGGATGTTTGCGCCAATAAAGTATCAAAATGAGTCCGAATAAAGCACCTCCCAAATGGGCAAAGTGAGCAACGTTACTTTGAGAACCCGAAACACCAAAAAATAACTCAAGAGCGGCATAACCAATTACAAACCACTTAGCTTTTAATGGAATTACGAAGTAAAGATAGATAACTGTTTCAGGAAACATCAGACCAAAGCCTGCTAATAAGCCAAAAACGGCTCCGGAAGCGCCCAAAGTAATACTATTAAGATGTGGTTGAAGGAACGTATCGATAAACTCGGAAGCCTGATTTACAAATTCAGTTCTGCTGGGATTAGAAGTCCATTCCTGAATAAACAATTGAAGCTTTTCAGGGTTAAATTGCCCTTGAAAATGTGCTTGCAAGAGGTTAACAAATGCATCAGGCGTATGAGTAGTATTGTAAATGGTAATTGCATGTTCGATTGTAGATACTTCATAGAAATTTATCAAAGTTTGAACGAACGCAGCGCCAATTCCGGTAAATAAATAGAAGAAAAGAAAGCGCTTAGAGCCCCAAAGATTCTCCAAAGCGTTTCCAAACATCCAAAGAGCAAACATATTGAAGAAGATATGCCCAAAGCCGGTAGTATCATGCATAAACATATAAGTAATATACTGCCATGGACGGAAATCAGGGGATTCAAAATAGTGAAGTGAGAGGTATTTATTGAGATCAAGATTAAAAGCAGAGCCCGCAGCAAAAGTTGCAAGGAAAAACAAGCCATTTAAAATGAGCAAATTCTTAACTACAGGTGGCAGAAAGTTGAAAGATCGTGGTTGATATTGTTCTAAACTCATTATTTATTATTTAAATTTCTCAGTTAATTCATCTATAGTAACAGTTATTAGTATCTTTTTGTTTGAAGGCGAAATTTCAGGCATCTTACAAGCAAACAAACGATCGATAATTGATTGTATTTCTGGTTCACTAAGTTTTTTACCCGGTTTAATAGCCATATTGCGTGCTAATGATAATGCAAGATTTACTTTTTTATCTACCTTAACATCTATCATGTTCTTTTTAAAGCTATCGAGCATACCTTCGAGCACATCTTTGATATTTGTATCTTCAAAATCGGATGGAATACCGTTTATAATGAACGTATTTTTCCCGAAATCGTTTATCTCGAAACCAAAAAAATGTATATCATTCTTAAGTTCGTTTAATAAATCAGCATCAGCAGCATTAAAAGTTATAGTCTGAGGAAAAAGTTCCTGTTGAGATGAAGTATGATGGTTGTTCAGCCTTTCGATAAAGGTCTCATAAAGTATCCTTTCGTGCGCTCTCTGTTGATCAATGATCAAAATGCCCGAACTAATACTTGTAACGATATATTTATTCTTAATTTGAAAAACTTTATTCCCAAATGTCTCTAAAGTATCCTGTTCCCAACTATCTTCAATCTTATGTTGAGTATTTTCAACAAAGTTAGGCGCATCTATAAACTGTTCTTTATTAGTTTTAGGCGCATCAAATAGTTTCTCCCAGTTCTGTTTGTTACTTATGTCTCGCGGAGATTCAGCCGGTTTGTAACTTTCCCTTTTTTGATCAAAAGGATTGTAATATGGATCTACTTTTATAGTTGGAACCTTTGGGATATAGCCTACCGGAGGTGGATTTAAGTCCATGCTTTGCTCAACTTCAAAATCTATAGAAGGTGACATGCTAAACTTACCTAAAGTTTGCTTAACCACCGAACGAAGCATGGCATAAATAGCCTTTTCATCCTGAAACTTAACTTCAGTTTTGGTAGGATGAATGTTAATATCAATTAACTTAGGATCAATTTCCAATTGTATAAAGTAAGTTGGATAAGCTTTTTCAGGGATTAGTTCTTGAAAAGCATTTTCAACAGCATGATGAAGATAAGGATGCTTAATGAAACGCTTGTTTACAAAGAAATACTGCTCGCCTCTTACTTTCCGGGCAAATTCAGGCTTACCTATAAAACCATTAATGGTAACAACATTTGTTTCTTGCTCAACCGGAAGCAGGCGTTCGTTAAAGTTCTTCCCGAAAAGGTTAATTATACGCTGTTTAAAAGTTGATCTTGTTACCTGAATGATTAATTTATTATTATGATGATATGAAAAAGAAATCTGAGGATTAATCAAAGAGGTTCTATAGAATTCTTCAGTTATGTGATTGGATTCTATATTGTCAGCTTTAAGAAAATTACGACGGGCAGGGACATTAAAAAACAAATTCTTTACAGAAAAAGAAGTCCCTGAAGCACATTGACAAACTTCCTGGCTTTTAACTTCCGAACCTTCGATAATAATTTGTGTGCCTAGTTCATCTTCATGTCGTTTAGACTTTAATTCAACTTGTGCAATGGCTGCGATAGAAGCAAGTGCCTCACCTCTAAAACCCATTGTGCGAATGCAAAACAAATCATCAGCAGTATTAATCTTGGATGTTGCATGACGTTCGAAACTAAGTCTTGCGTCAGTATCCGACATCCCACTTCCGTTATCAATTATCTGAATTAAAGTTTTGCCTGCATCTTTAATGATTAGCTCAATGTTAGTTGCGCCTGCATCTATAGCATTTTCAAGTAATTCTTTAACAGCAGAAGCAGGGCGTTGAATAACTTCACCGGCGGCTATCTGGTTGGCTATCGAATCGGGTAATAAATGTATTATATCAGGCATGTGCAGTATTGATTTTGTGTTTGTTTAAAATCTTTTTTCATTGTTTAAATTAGTTTACAAAATTACCTATTTATTTTGACATAGAGAAAAGTACTATCCTATTAAAATTCTTTTATAACAATATTCATTTAAACTGAGCGTTTAATAAAACAATAATCTTAAATTCAAATCAATGGAAAAAACATCAATCTT
>JBAXLO010000294.1:0-4489 GCA_037134755.1 Bacteroidota bacterium
TTAAGAGCAGTTTTTATTCTTAGAGCTATAAAAGCCATTATCTGTTGATTGCATGGCATTTAAAGGAGATTATAAATATATAAGGGACTAAAAAGAGTTCCTTTTGCAAAATAAATGACAAATAATATTAACGGTAATTATTTTACTATTTATTAAAATGTTAGTGATTGTATTAGATTAATGTTTAATTTTGGAAAAAATTAATAGAGCTATAATTGCAAATAGTATTAATATAAACTTAATGAACGAATTAGTAACGATCTTTTATGACCTAATCCAGTTCGGTTTCCGCTTTTCTAAGAAAGCAGCCATACCTTCCTGGCCTTCTTCTGATGCTCTTATGTCGGCAATCATCTTGGCAGTGTAATCGTAAGCTTCTTCTAAACTAAGTTTATTTGAAATCTGAAAGATTAATTCCTTAACTTGGGTCATAGCCTTAGGACCACTCGTCTTAAGAAGTTTAATAACAGAGTCAAGATAATCATCCAAATCATCAATAGAAAGAGATTTATTTACTAATTTATATTCCTGGGCAACCTCACCAGTAATACGTTTGCCAGTAAGCATAAGGTCTTTTGCACCATACTCACCCACACGTTTAACTACGTAAGGAGATATGCAAGCAGGCACAATACCAATCTTGACTTCGCTTAAAGAAAAAATAGCATCGTTGACGCAATAAGCCAAATCGCAAGCCGATAAAATACCATTGGCACCCCCTAAAGAATTACCGTGAATGATAGCAATAGTAGGTTTTTTGGAAGTATAAATAGTATAAAAACATTTAGAAAGATTGAGACTCTCCTTATAGTTTTGTTCGTAAGAATTCTTAGCTACATCACGCATCCAGTTAAGATCGACACCAGCGCAAAAAGACTTACCTCTACCGCGAATGATAAGACAAACAATGTTGTCATTGTCATTAGCAGACTCAACGCAATCAATAATCTCTGCAAGCATAACATCATTGAAAGCATTATGCACTTCAGGACGATTGAGCCAGATTGTGGCAACTCTATCCTTTAATTCAAACTCTATTGTGGTATATTTATTCATTTCTTTTTTAGTATAAAATTACATTCTAACAACTCCAAACTTATGCTCAGGGAACTTTTGATTAAGCGACATTGCAATACCCATCGCAATTACTTTTCGGGTATCAACAGGGTCGATGATACCATCGTCCCATAAGCGTGAAGAACTATAATATGCTGCGCCTTCGGTTTCGTATTTATCTAGAATACCTTTTCGCATAGCATCCTCTTCCTCCTTTTGTAAGGTCTGACCCTTAGCAGCAAGTTGTTCCTGCTTAACCTGAACCAAAACACTTGCGGCTTGTTCGCCACCCATAACAGAAATCTTTGCATTTGGCCACATAAAAAGCAAACGAGGATCGTAAGCACGCCCTGCCATTGCATAATTTCCTGCTCCAAACGAACCACCGAAAACTACAGTAAACTTCGGTACATTTGCACAGGCAACTGCATGAACAAGCTTAGCGCCATTACTGGCAATACCGCCTCTTTCGTATTCCTTTCCTACTATAAAACCAGTTATATTCTGAAGGAAAAGAATAGGAATCTTACGCATATCACACAACTCGATAAAGTGAGCTCCTTTTAAAGCAGTTTCTGAAAAAAGCACGCCGTTATTAGCTATAATTCCAACAGGATAACCCATGATATTGGCGAAACCAGTAACGATAGTCGGGGCATAACGTGCTTTAAACTCGTGGAACCTGCTGCCATCGACTATACGCATGATAATCTCGCGAGAATCTACTGGCTTTTTAAGGTCTGTTGGGGCAATACCATATAACTCTTCAGGATCGTAAGCCGGTTCCTCTATAGTTGTAGTTTCTATATATTGTTTTTCTTTGGTGCGAATGGTTTCAAAGATATTTCTGCAAATCTGAATAGCATGGTGATCGTTCTCAGCAAAGTGATCGGACACACCTGATATGGCTGTATGAACATCAGCACCACCCAGTTCTTCTGCCGAAACGTCCTCACCGGTAGCTGCTTTAACTAAAGGTGGGCCGCCAATGAAAATAGTCCCTTGATTCTTAACAATAATAGTTTCGTCGCTCATGGCAGGCACGTAAGCACCGCCGGCAGTGCACGAACCCATCACTATAGATATTTGAGGGATGCCCATTGCCGAAAGCCTAGCCTGATTGTAGAAGAATCTGCCGAAATGATATTTATCCGGGAAAACATTTGATTGTTCGGGTAAGAAAACACCGCCCGAATCGACCATATAAACACAAGGTAAAGCGTTTTCCATTGCTATTTCTTGCGCTCTAACATGCTTCTTAATAGTTTCTTTAATATAAGTTCCACCTTTAACAGTAGCATCGTTAGCAACAATCACTGTTTCCTTGCCGTGAATTACACCTATCCCTGTAATAATTCCTGCTGAAGGGAATTGATTGTCGTACTGACCGTAAGAAGCAAAAGGAGATAACTCCATGAAAGGAGTATTGGGGTCAATTAAGAGGTCGATGCGCTCGCGGGCCAAGAGTTTACCACGTTCTTTGTGCTTATCAATAGCACTTTGTGGGCCTGAACTCTTAACTTCTCTTAGAGTTTCTTTGTATGTATCAAGTATGCTCTTAAAGGCTTCTTTATTACGTTTGAACTCTTCTGAATTCGTGTTTATTTTGGTTTCTAACTTATACAAAGTATTGGATTTTAATTTAAATTATAAACAACAAAAAAGAACTTTAGTTTAAATAATGAATTATATATTATGGAAAAGGTTTTTAGCTGTTTAGACATTTAGGCTATTAGGAAGACTGTAATATACTTTTTTAAATAAATGCTTTTGATTAGATTTTAAGACGATACTTTGGAAAGACAAGTAGCGTCCTTTTTTCTTATTTTACATGTCTTTTATTTTTGAGGCAATAATAATAACATAAGGTTAATAGTAATGAGTTTTTGAGATACTAATAAAAACCTTGGTTTACATGCCCCAAATTATAATTGTATGAGAATAAACAGTTATGCATGCGTCCCGAAAAAAAGATGCTCCTAACACACTGATAATCTATAGAACAATTTGGGGACACCTGTCCATTGAGCTGTTTATGTACACTTAACAAAATTAATTGACACTTTGTAATTAGCGAATAATAAAGAAAAAAGCTCATTTAAGCTCTATTTTGCAAAATAAAGAAGAAATAATATTGTGGCGTTGTAAATTTTATTTAATTTTACATCTTATTAATAAGCAATAAAACCTTTATAAACAATCTTATTTTTAAAATAACTTAAATAAATAATAACAACTTGAAAAAAAATAATCCAAAATATCGAGAACTAGATAAAAATACTATTAAAGAAAATAAATTATTAAATAAAAAAAAGGAAAATAAATTTATATATGTAATAATTGCTTTTAGTATTCCTATATTGTTATACTTGCAAACAATTAATTTTAAACTTACTTATTTTGATGACAATACTATTATCTCCGATAATATAAGTTTCTTAAGTCATTTTAAAAATGCACATCAAGCATTCCTTACAAATGCATTTATTGGAACCCCCAGTTCATTCTATCGGCCTTTGCAAACTTTATCATACATGATAGATATACAGCTTTCAGGCGTTAATGACATCTGGATGTTTCATCTTTCAAATATCTTACTTTTAGGGCTAATTTCATGTTCGCTTTTCCTTTTACTCAGGCGGTTTTTAATCCCTCAGAAGTTGGCATTACTTAGCACTCTAATTTATTGTGTTCATCCTCTATTTGTGTCATCTATAGCATGGATTCCGGCAAGAGGAGATCTGCAATTAACACTTTTTTCTTTATTATCATTTATATTTTTCATAGATTTTATTCGAAAGAGAAAAATTATCTATTTATTTTTAAACTGGATAATGTTTACAATTGCATTATTTTGTAAAGAAACTGCTGCATTTCTTCCATTTATCTTTATAATTTATTACTTTATATTCTCATCTAAAAAATCTTTTCATAAAACATATCTTCTAATTATATTACTTTATGCTATTTCCGGTATAATCTGGTTTTGGCTTCGATCTAAAGCAATTGGAGGGTTTTCAGACCCAGACGGATCAGTGGGGCTTATGCCATTTTTATCAAATCTACCAACAATACCCGAATCTTTAACAAAGTTTTTATTCCCTATTGATAATAATCCACTACCACAATTTGCTATTTTAAAAACAATTTTAGGTTTAGGTATTATTGTTTTAATTCCCATACTATTTCTTAAAAATAAAGAAAGATCAAAGTCAGAATTATTATTTGGGTTTACGTGGTTTTTGATTTTAATATTACCGCCAATGATTTTTAAACCTAACTATATAGATTATTTAGACCATCGTTTCTTACTGCCATTGATTGGTATATTATTATTTATACTATTTATATTGCCAAAGAAATGGTTTGAAAAATGGAATGTTAAAAGCTCTTGGCTGATGATTTTTATTATTGTAATTCTAAGTTCAATTGC
>JBAXLO010000295.1:0-4468 GCA_037134755.1 Bacteroidota bacterium
TTACAGATTTATAAAAGTAATGCCCGACGAAGAAACCAACTGGAAAAAATATACAGTAGGTTTATTACTATTTAATTTAGTTGGATTTGTTTTTGTATTTCTTTTGCAAATGTTACAGGCATATCTACCAATGAATCCGGCACACTTACCTAATGTTTCGTGGCATTTAGCATTTAATACAGCAGCAAGTTTTATTACAAATACTAACTGGCAAAGCTATTCAGGCGAAACTACCCTGAGTTATTTTGTACAAATGATAGGATTAACTGTTCAGAACTTTGTAAGTGCTGCCACAGGAATAGCTGTAATATTAGCTGTAATTCGTGGAATCTCTCGCAAAACTACTGATAAGATAGGTAACTTCTGGACAGACTTAACTCGCTCTACAATATATGTACTTTTACCGCTTTCAATTATATTTGCAGTGCTATTTGTAGGACAAGGCGTAGTCCAGAACTTTAAATCTTATGAAACAGTTCAAACTCTGCAAGGGACTCAACAAGTAATTCCTATGGGACCTGCTGCTTCGCAAATAGCAATTAAACAAATAGGAACAAACGGAGGTGGCTTTTTTAATGCTAATGCTGCTCACCCTTTTGAAAATCCAACTCCTTTTACAAACTTCTTACAGATATTTGCCATATTCCTTATACCAATGGGTTTAACTTATATGTATGGCAAAATGGTGGGTTCGGTTCGTCAGGGCTGGACTATCTTTACAGCAATGTTTATATTGTTTCTGGCAGGTTTATGTATCTCACTCTATGCCGAATATTCTCCAAATCCAAATTTTGGACATACAAAATTAATGGAAGGAAAAGAAATGCGTTTTGGTGTTGCAAACAGTGTATTGTTTTCGGTTGTAACTACTGATGCTTCATGTGGAGCAGTCAATTCTATGCACGATAGTCTTACACCGATTGCAGGTATGGTTTGTATTATAAATATGATGCTTGGCGAAATTATTTTTGGAGGTGTTGGTGCAGGATTGTATGGGATGGTTGTGTTTATAATACTTACTGTATTTATTGCAGGACTAATGGTAGGACGAACGCCTGAATATCTGGGTAAAAAGATTGAAGCTTTTGAGGTGCAGATGGCAATAATTGCTAATCTGTCCACAAGCTTTGCTATCCTTGTCTTTACAGCATGGGCTTGCATGAGTTCCTATGGTCTGGCAGGTTTAAATAATTCAGGCCCTCATGGTTTCTCCGAAATACTTTATGCTTATACTTCTGCAGCAGGCAATAATGGAAGTGCTTTTGCAGGGTTAAATGCAAATACTGTTTTCTATAATGTATCACTTGGAATTGTAATGCTTATTGGACGATTTGGAGTAATAATTCCTGTACTGGCAATTGCAGGAAGTCTTGCAAAAAAGAAAATAACTCCTTTTTCTTCTGGTACTTTCCGCACCGACAATTGGTTATTTATAACATTATTAATAGGAGTTATCCTTATTGTTGGAGGTTTAACCTACTTCCCTGCACTATCTCTCGGACCTATTATCGAACATTTATTAATGAATCACGGAATAAGCTTCTAATACTAAAATACTATGAGTACAAATAGAAATATAAGCCTTTTTAATAAAAAGCTAATTTTACAAGCTGCAAAAGACAGCGTAATAAAACTAAATCCGGTAACTCTAATCAAGAACCCTGTAATCTTTATTGTTGGAATAGGTTCTTTGCTTACTACAATTATTGTTTTTGTTGGGATATATTATGGTAGTTTTTCTTCTTTTAATCTTCAGATAGCAATTTGGTTATGGTTTACTGTTTTGTTTGCCAACTTTTCTGAAGCTATTGCCGAAGGACGTGGAAAAGCTCAGGCAGATAGCTTAAGAAAAAACAGAACGCAGACACAGGCACGCAAAATGTCGGGCAATAAAGAAGAATTAGTTTATGCAACAGAACTTAAGAATGGAGATATTGTTGTGTGCGAAACCGGTGATGTCATTCCTTCGGATGGTGAAGTTATAGAAGGAATTGCAAGTGTTGATGAATCTGCTATTACAGGAGAATCTGCACCTGTTATCCGCGAAAGTGGTGGCGATCGTTCAGCAGTTACAGGAGGAACAAAAGTAATTAGTGATAAAATTCTGATAAGAATTACAGCAGAACCTGGCAGTACTTTTATTGATCGTATGATTGCTTTGGTTGAAGGTGCAAAACGTCAGAAAACACCAAATGAAATTGCTCTTTCTATCCTGCTTTCGGGATTGACTATTATCTTCCTTTTGGCTGTTGTTACACTTCCTGCGTTTTTTGGTTATAGTTTAAAAGCTTCTGGTCAGCCTTTGACAAATAATCTTACTATTCCTGTTTTGATTGCTTTATTGGTTTGTTTGATTCCAACTACAATCGGCGGTTTGCTTAGTGCAATCGGCATAAGTGGCATGGACAGACTTATTCAGTATAATGTTATAGCAACCAGTGGCAGGGCTATTGAAGCTGCCGGTGATGTAGATGTTTTGTTATTAGATAAAACCGGGACTATTACTTTAGGAAATCGTATGGCTACTGATTTTGTCCCTTCCGAAGGTGTAAGTGCTGAGGAATTAGCTGATGCCGCTCAGATTTCTTCTTTATCTGACGAAACTCCTGAAGGACGTTCAATAGTTATTCTTGCCAAAGAAAAGTTTAATATTAGAGGTAGAGAAGTGCACCAGATTAATGCTACTTTTATTCCTTTTACTGCCCAAACCCGCATGAGCGGTGTTGATATTAAAGCACCTGACGGTACTGTAAGGATGATTCGTAAAGGTTCTTCCGAAGCTATCCGCAACTTTATTCAATGTAATAATGGTTTCTTTCCTCAAAAAGTTATCGATATTGTATCTGATTTAGCTCGTCAGGGTGCTACTCCTTTGGTTGTTGCCGAAAACAATAAAGTATTAGGTGTTATTCACCTTAAGGATATTGTAAAAGGAGGTATCAAACAACGTTTTGCCGAGCTTCGTAAAATGGGTATCCGAACTGTTATGATTACTGGTGATAATCCTTTGACTGCTGCTGCAATTGCTGCCGAAGCTGGTGTTGATGACTTTATGGCTGAAGCTAAACCTGAAGATAAATTACAACGTATCCGCGACGAACAGTCTAAAGGACATTTGGTTGGTATGATTGGTGATGGTACAAATGATGCTCCTGCATTAGCTCAGGCAGATGTTGGTCTTGCTATGAATACCGGAACTCAAGCTGCAAGAGAAGCTGGTAATATGGTTGATTTAGATAGTAATCCTACTAAATTAATTGAAGTTGTAGAAGTAGGAAAGCAATTATTGATGACTCGTGGTGCTCTAACTACCTTTAGTATAGCCAATGATGTGGCAAAGTATTTTGCTATAATTCCTGCTATTGCAATTGCTCTTTATTCAGGTAAGAATAATATTGGACCTTTATCTGCATTAAATGTTATGAATCTAGGTTCTCCACAAAGCGCTATTTTAAGTGCTGTTATCTTTAATGCTATTATTATAATTATGTTGATTCCACTTGCGTTGAAAGGTGTTCGCTACAGACCGGTTTCAGCTAATACTGCTTTAAGTCGTAATCTTTTGATTTATGGTTTAGGTGGCTTGATAGCTCCTTTTATCGGAATTAAACTTATTGATATTTTAATTAATTTATAAAAAAATGAAAACAATCGTCATATCCTTAAAAATATTCTTATTCCTAACCATATTAACAGGAGTAATTTATCCTCTTATGATAACAGGAATAGCACAGTTAGCCTTCTCCGACAAAGCAAATGGAAGTATTATTTATAAAGATAATAAAGCTATAGGAAGTTCGCTAATAGGCCAGCAATTCGACAGTACTATTTATTTTTCTTCACGTCCTTCGGCTATTGCATATAATCCATTGCCTTCAGGTGGTTCTAATTATTGTTTAACAAGTGATACCTTACAGAAACTTGTAAATTATCGTAGAAAACAATTTATTGCTTTTAATAATTTAGATAGTAATGCAGTTATTCCTTCTGAAATGATTTTTGCTTCAGCCAGCGGATTAGATCCTCATATTTCCATACAGGCAGCAATGTTACAAGTAGAACGTATAGCAAAAGCAAGGCATTATAATGCTAATCAAAAACAGAAATTAATTGATTTAATTAAAGAATTAAAAGAAAAACCACAATTTTTATGCTTAGGAGATGAAAAGATTAATGTTTTATTACTAAATTTAAAGTCTAATAAAATTCAATGAAAACAGCCATAGTCTTTTTGATGATTTTTATATTTATAACCAAAACTCGGGTTTAAATATAAAAGAGAAGAAAGACAACTTATCTTTAGATAAAACTAATCTCTATAAATACCTGAAATCAAATCCCTCCCCTCTCAGAGGAGGTTAGGTGGGGTTGTCAAGTCATGGTTTTAATATAAATGAGAAGAAAGCAATAGTTTTTAAACTTTCCATATAGGTTCGTTATCCCAGTTATTTAAGAACCCTAATTTATA
>JBAXLO010000296.1:0-4421 GCA_037134755.1 Bacteroidota bacterium
CTTCCTTTTTCTGAATAAGCTCCCTTGTCTTTTGCATTCTTTTGATTAGTCTGCTTTCTTTGTGCAGTTCCTTTTCAAGTTTCCTTACTTCTATTTCGTTGATTGTCATCTCGGTTATTTTTTAATTTTTAAATGATATTTATTTTGCAATTGCTTAATAGTATTACCCCAATCAGAAGCAGTAAGGCATATATAAGTATCCTTTTCAATAGTTTCTCCTGAATGTGTATTAATCACTTTCAGAACTTTTAATTCAGGAATATAAGTTGCCTTAAGATTTCGGGTAATAGTCGCCCAGATACCTGTTTTATTTCTTATAGATACCATAATTAAGCTGTTTTTAAAGATGCCTTATCAAGGCAAATGATTAAATTATCTTCCAATTGTTTAAGTGTAATCAGGTAACCTGCCACCATAGCATCATCAATTATCTTGTTACGTTTTCTTTTGGTAAACCTGAACCTTTGATTATTTTTATAAGCTAAGACTATCTTAGTTGTAAAATACTTAACCGTTATTGTTGTTGGCATTTCTTTTCTCTGTTTTAGTTAAAAAATAAATTACTATAACTGGAGCTGCTGTCATAAGCAGAATCATAATTGTAAATTCACTCATAGCTATACATGTTTTAAATCCAGTAATACAAGGACACCTTCAATTTCTTCCCAAAAACCTATCTCTCTTTTGCCGGCCCTTGTTAAAATAATTCCATTACGATTAGTGTAAGAATACCTATGGCCATAGTTTCTTAAAGCAGATTTAATTTCATTTATACTCATTTGCCGATCCTCCTCCATTTAGGGTTTTCCATGCTCAAAATATCTTTAGCATTAAATAAATACTTTTGTGAATCTGGATTAATAGGCTTAATTACGCCATATTTTATACTGGAGGTTATAAAATCCTTACTGCATCCCCAAAGCTCTTTAATAAATGCAGAAGAAACCGTAACATTTTCAAATTTATTTAAGAATGATTCAACAATTAAATTCCTTTGAGAATCACTAGCGGCTTGCCTGATCTCTTCAATCAAATCAGCTGACTCTATTTGATATAATGATTTTTCTTTTAGCATGATTAAAATAAATTTATAAGTCCTAATCTTAAAGCTGTCATTACTGCTGAATGAGAAGAATGAGTATTTAATTTTCTTCTCACGTTGGCTAAATGAGTGTCTACCGTTGATTTTGATATGTTCATCTGATCTGCTATTAGCTTTTCAGGAACATCGTTTGAATAGAGGTTTAATACCTCTAATTCTTTTGCTGTGATACTGATTCCGTTTGACATTTCGATTTTTGTTTTTAATTATAAATTATGCGACGTTGTTAAGCATTCTTTTTGAATTCAAAGCTAATACTTCAAGTTCTTGGTAATACTGCATAAAAGCCTCTAAAATCATAGGAGCTTCAGGAAGGCTAGAAAGCTGGTTTTTTTCTTTTAAAAGATTTACTACTGTTTTTACAGTTGCTACTTTTACAGTAACATTTTTATTTTCCTGTACTTTTTTAACTATTTCTGATTCGTATCTGAAAGGAAGTTTTAATTTTACAGGATTTGTTAATTCTGTTGTTTCCATATTATTTTTGTTATTGAATTTTAATATTTGATAAATGACTTACTCCGCAAAATTCAGAGGCTATATTCCAGTCAGTATCACATAATGAAATGTGAATTACTTTAACTCCATTTACCAGTGCTCTTAAAAGTCTTGATGCTTCTGCATACATACCTTTTCTTATAAGTCTTGAATAGATTTTCATAGAATCCATTTTGTAATCTCTATCTGTAAATGCTCTCATCGTTATTGTTTTTATGTACTGATTATTTACTAATTATATTTAACTATTGTATTTTACTTTATTATTATGTATCTTTGTCAAGTTTTAATCGTATAATTTGACGTTTGAAATATTATGCAAAGATAATATATTTTCTATTATTTGTCAATAGATTTTCTATTATTAAATGTTAACGAAATGTTAAATTAACTATTATTAACATTGCGTAAATTTATTAACATTGATTTATAAGCAATTAACCGAAATAACGAAAAACGTAATAAGTATGAATGATATTGAAAGAGTAAATAATTTACCTATTGTATTAAATATGAGCATAGCTGCTATCGCAAAGCAAATAGGATTAAAAACTCCAGATACCTTTTACCAAATACAAAGAGGAGAACATAAGATAAGTACTAATATAAAAGAGAGGCTTTTAAGAAGCTTCCCACAATTAAATAAGATCTGGTTATATACTGGGGATGGCGAACCAATCACAAAAGAAGAAAATTATGTTTTAGGACATGTAACTGTTAATGAAAAATTGAGTACGGAATCCACAAAAAAAACACTTCCGATAATACCAGTTGAGGCAATAATGGGGTTTCCTAATGGAGATGTTCAGGTAGTAGAACATGAAATAGTTGATAACTACTCAATACCTGAATTTATAGAGAAAGGAGCAAAATATCTAATTAGGGCTTCAGGTTCCAGCATGTACCCAAAGTATAGTAATGGTGATTTACTAGCTTGCCGTCCTATACATGATTTAAGTTTCTTTCAATGGGGAAAAGTTTACGTACTGGATACCGATCAGGGAGCTATCGTAAAGCGTCTATACCCATGCAAAGATGAAACTGACTGTATAGAGTGTCGGAGTGATAATACTAACCAATACCCACCTTTTAATATTAAAAAAGATTCAATTCGTAAAGTTTCTATAGTTATTGGTGTAATTAGAATGGAATAATACATATCTTTGCAAAATTATAAATAAAAAATAACACACAATGAAAAAATTAGTTACGATCTTATTTTTATTAACCTTATGGGTTACTACTTTTTCTCAAAAAAAATATGATAGTTATGAAAGTTCATATTTTAATAAAGAGTATGATTTAAGTTTATCTTATAAATCAGAATTAGATTTTACTTTGTGGATCACTGCACCTTCTTTTGATAAGTTACACTCTAAGGATGGAGTTTTATCATTATCTTTTCAAAGATTTGATAATTTTACAAATGCGTTAATAGAAGCTAAATCAAAATATATTGAGTGGGTAAAAACTGCAAAAGAAAATAATGTTAATGATTTATTAAAACACATGGAACTTAGTAATAAATCAAAGATTGATGTTGGTTTCGTATATGGAGAGATGCAATTTAATTTTGATATTACTCTTAAATATGATTTTATGATACTTCAAAAAGGTGATAAAATTAAATATTTATTATTAATAAAAACAGGAGAGGTAGTTTCATCAAGTAATCAATTTATGAAATCAGACGGGCTGGCTATTGTTTTATCATCGGAAAAAGAAATAAATGATTTTTTAGATAAGATTTCACTAGATAAAATAAGAAAAATAACAAGCAAACCAAAGTCAGAAGAGTTATTTAAATAATCAATATAATCAAATGAAAAAGATAATTGTAGTTTTATTAATGCTTGTTTCAATAAGCGGGTTTTCTCAAAATACAATTTGTGATTATTTAATCACAGATAGCACAGAAGAGATTTACATAAAATGTGATATAATTGGAGTGTCTAAAAATTATGTTGTTTATAATTTAATTGGAAGTTATGAAAATTTAACCCTTTCTTTAAAAGCTATTCAAGGAATATATTTTGCAGATTTAAATAAAAAATGTAAATTAATTCCAGATTCATGCGGTAAGCCAAATCCAGAAATTAATATTTCAATTTACAGACAAAATAAAGAAAGAAATAATTATGCAACAAATAATGATGTAATAGATAATTTCTTAATTTATAATGTACCTAAAAATAAAATAGATTCTCTTTTTATTGATATATCATTTACAAAACAGTGTTTAAATAATTATAGAAAAGAGCAATTGACGGGAATTGCATTAGGTTTTATCGGAACTGTTACTTCAGGATGCGGAATGTTAATAAATCCAGTAATTACAGGATCGGGCAAATATACCAGTGAAGATTATAGTATGAGATATATAGCATTTGGTATTGGTGGAGGTTTAGCATTATCGGGCATAATTGTTTTTATTGATTCTTATAAATGGCTCAAAAAAAGTAACGGATATCCGATTTTAGAACCTTTTCAAAATGGCGTTTGTATAAGATTTTAATTATTTCACAAAAAAAACGCATAAATGATAATAAATATCAATTCAGTTTTCTTATTCGATTACTTACTTTATGAAAATAGGATTTTTAGTTATGGATTAAATTAAAAATAATAGTAGTTGCCTTGCCTCTTTACAATGCACACTTGATGCAACTCTTTTTATAGAACCGATTAATTAATTTTAGTCGGTTTTTTTATTTAAAAAATTCATGTCGACTTAATAGATCTGCATTCTCTTCAGCTGATATTTTTATATACTTCATAAAGCTTTTCTCTGTGGTGTGTCCGGTAATCTTCATTATGCTTA
>JBAXLO010000297.1:0-4357 GCA_037134755.1 Bacteroidota bacterium
CCTCATCGTAAGAAAAATTAATATTGTAATGAACTTCTTTAAACATGTGGCAAAACTAAGTATAATTATTATCAGTTGCAAATAAAAGATTAATTATTTTCATAATAATGAGATTTATTATTTATCTTTGCATAAAAATTAAAAAACAATCATACAATGAAAAAGATATTTATGTTATTATTTATTCTGATAGGGATAAATAATACCAAAGCTCAATCCTATATTAAAATGATTGACACTACTAATATTTGGGATGTATATTGTGGTGGTATAACCACGAATGGTGTAGATGGGCGATATACAGATATACTCCAATTTAGAGGAGATACGATTATTAACGATACTACATATTATAAATTATATGATATGGTTTATTATACGTATAATGATTCCCTTTTACACTGCATTTGCCCACTAAGGGAAGATACTTTGCAACAAAGAATTTACAGAAGAAATGACCCTTTAGCAGCAACGACAGAGAATTTACTTTTTGATTTTTCTATAATCCCAGGTGATTCTATAATTACAACTACTGTTTATACAACAATTATTGGTTATGATAAGCTCGACAGTATTAAATCTATATTTTTTGCAAATAAGTTAAGAAGGTTTTTTTATTTTTCTTCATATTATAAATACTTTAATGATTTCACATTTCAAGGAATAAAACAATGGATTGAAGGAATTGGATTAGTACACCTTAATCAAAAGATTATTGGACCAATTGATAATTATGAATCTACTATTAATGAGGTTTTATGTTTCTGGCAAGCAGGGCAAATGTTATATCAAGATACTAGTTACTCAACATGTGTGATTGTTCACTTACCTAATGGCATTCAGGAAAGAGCAATAAAAGGAAATATAAATGTTTACCCAAATCCCACCAAAGATAATCTTACCATAGAAACAAACTCTAATAGAGAACAAAGATTAGAGATACTAAACTTTATCGGGCAAACCGTATATACATGTATTATTAATAAGAAAGCAACAGTTAATACTTCCGCTTTCGCGAAAGGAGTTTATATCTTAAAACTAAGTTCAGATAAAGAAACAGTGGTGAGGAAGTTTGTAAAAGAATAGCGCTTCGGCTCCGCAACTGAAGAGAAGACTTTAAAATAAGCCTTTATCAATCTAATGATAAGGCTTTCTTAGTATAATCTTCTTTATTAATAATAAGAAAAGAACCATCATTATAAAAATCATTTAATTAACAACAATTATTCAATTTATTAATACTATTATTAAATGTAAATTGGAGGTGGAGTGTATGCTAAATGTAAGGTGTGACTTATTTATTTTTTTCACGCAAAGTGTACTAAAAAGTTTGCAAATACATACAATGCTATTTATTGTACTTAAATGTTAAATTAAAAGGCTTTACACTTGATGTAAACAATCAAAATCAATTGCTTTACGCGATATATTTTTATTATTTAATAAATAGATGTTTTGTTAAAAATTATTAATAAATTTGCAGAATCATTCATAGTATTAAAATTGCATCAATCATTAACATTATAAGATATACTTTTTATGAAAACAAAATACTACTTTTTATTAATTGCCTTTGTATTCTTCAGTTTCCTTGCAAAAGCACAAACAGTTACAATCACCCAACCTAATGGTGGCGAAGTTTTGTACTCCTGCCAATCCTATACCATTAAATGGAGTCAAACGGGCAGCCCATCCAACTACTGGAATATTGATTACTCGATGAATGGTGGCGCAACATGGGCTTCAGTTACTACTAGTTATCTTGCAGCCAACGGGCAGTACGTATGGACAGTTCCACAGATACAATCTTCCACTGTTTTAATACGTATTACAGATGCACAGCATTCAGGCACTACCGACCAAAGTGATGGGACTTTTACAATTAATATCCCTGTAACTGTTACATCTCCAAATGGCGGAGAGGTGTGGCAGGGAAATACTACCCATACTATAACTTGGAATGCGGTGGGAACATCTAATAATTTTAAAATAGAATACTCTTCAAACGGTGGCAGCAGTTGGAATACTATCTCATCAAGTGTTACAGGGACAAGTTATAACTGGCTTTTGCCAAACACATCCTCAACTCAATGTCAGGTACGTGTTACTGATAATACTACCACCTGCATGACTGATGTAAGTAATGCCAACTTTACCATAAACTATGCAACACCAGTGCTGTTAACACCCAATGGAGGGGAAGTGCTTCAGGTTAATTGCAGTTACTATATAACATGGGATCCCGGTTCTTTTTATTCTTCTGTGCGATTGGATTATTCAACAGATAATGGAACAACATGGACTAATTTAACTACCGGTGCCACTAATAATGGTTCATATACATGGACAGTACCTAATACAGTTTCATCACAATATCTTGTGAAAGCGAGTAATTCATCTAATGTTAATTTAAATGATGTAAGCAATGCCGCCTTCTCAGTTGCCACACCTGTAACTGTTAACTATCCTAATGGAGGAGAGTCATGGAATGGGTGCTCAACTTATACTATCAACTTCTCAAAATCAACATGCATCTCTTATTTTAATATCTATTATTCTGTTGATAGTGGTGCCACATGGAATATTATAGCATCACAACTTAGTAATAATGGCTCAACAACACAAACTTATAACTGGCAAGTACCAAATACGATCACTTCGTCCAAAGCATTGATAAAAGTAGCTGATTATTATAATCCTACTATTAATTATGATATTAGTAATGCAGTATTCAATATGACACCGAGTACAGATATTACGGTAACATTTCCTAATGGAGGAGAGTCATGGGTGGGATTATCAACACATACACTAACATGGAGCAATCTGCCGGCAGCTTCAGGACAATATTCTTTATATTATAGTACAGATGGAGGTTCGAGTTGGACAAGTATAGCAACAAATGTCACAGGTAATTCTTACAACTGGACTACCCCAAATTCTCCTTCAGCATTGTATTTGATAAAAGTTATGGATTATGTTAATACCTGTAAATATGATGTAAGCAATGCTAACTTTACAATAACACCTGCTACTCCAATATTGTTAACACCTAATGGAGGAGAAGTGCTTCAGCAGTCATGTACTTACTATATTACATGGAATTCCAGTACTTTTTATTCTTCTGTAAGATTAGATTATTCATCGGATAATGGAGTATCATGGACAAATATAACTACCGGTGCAAGTAATAATGGCTCTTATTCATGGTCAGTACCATCATTAGTATCTTCGCAATATCTTATCAAAGCAAGTAATGCATCAAATTTGGCTTATAATGATGTTAGTAATGCTAATTTCTCTGTTGCTACACCAATTACAGTTACTTCACCTAATGGTGGAGAGAACTTTTATGGTTGTTCAACATACACTATAAACTTTTCGAAAACTACTTGTATCTCTTATTTTAATGTTTATTATTCTTTGGATAGTGCTGCCACATGGAATACTATAGCATCACAACTTAGTAATAACGGCTCAACAACACAAAGTGTAAGTTGGCTGGTGCCAAATGGTATTACATCAACCAAGGCATTGATAAAAGTAAGTGATTATTACACACCTACTACATTTGATATCAGCAATGCTGTATTTAATATAAGCCCAAGTAATGATATTACAGTTACATCACCTAATGGAGGAGAGTCGTGGGTGGGATTATCAACACATACATTAACATGGTCGAATTTACCTTCAGCTTCAGGGCAATATTCTTTATACTATAGTACAGACGGAGGTTCAAGCTGGACATCAATTGCAAGTAATATTTCAGGAAACACTTACAACTGGACAGCACCTAATATTCCTACATCTTCGTATTTAATTAAAGTTATGGATTATGTTAACACCTGTAAATATGATGTTAGTAATGCTCCCTTTACAATAACACCTGCTACACCGATATTGTTAACACCTAATGGAGGAGAAGTACTTCAGCAATCGTGTACTTACTATATTACATGGAATTCCAGTACCTTCTTTTCTTCTGTAAGATTAGATTATTCTTCTGACAATGGATTAACATGGACAAATATAACTACCGGTGCATCCAATAGCGGTTCTTATTCATGGTCTGTGCCTTCGTTAGTGTCTTCGCAATATCTTATCAAAGCTAGTAATGCATCAAATCTGGCATATAATGATGTTAGTAATGCTAATTTCTCTGTTGCTACACCAATTACTGTAACATCTCCTAATGGTGGAGAGAACTTTTATGGTTGTTCAACATACACAATAAGCTTTTCCAAAACGACATGTATCTCTTATTTTAATGTTTATTATTCTTTGGATAGTGCTGTAACTTGGAATACTATAGCAACACAGCAAAGTAATAATGGGTCAACAACACAAAGTGTAA
>JBAXLO010000298.1:0-4336 GCA_037134755.1 Bacteroidota bacterium
AATGACCTTCAGCTAATATTCCTATCTTGTTCTTTTTAAATTCAACACCAACTACTGAACTTAAGCCATAAACAGGCTTGTTGGAACCCGATACAATGCTAGAAAAATCATTAATTGATTTATATGATATACAATAATCTATTCGTGGACCAATCATCACATAAGGTGAAAATGATCGGATATTAGTCCTGGCTTTCAACATGGGAGATAAAGACAGGAAATCAAACCTAGTATCATAATTAAGATAACCTATAATTACTGCGGGATTATTTATATTTCTAAATGTAGCAGTTTCTTTATATCCTTTTTGAGCATAACTAAGGTCAGTTACTAAACTAAGGTATTTATTATTAAACAACTCTAAAGTCATAGCTTCATAAAACCCCGTTTTATATTTAATATCTCTTTGCACATTTATAGATTGGTATACCCAATCCTGTGTAGTATAAGTCATACCGGATTTTATTCCTATACTCTTTATAATTTGAGAATGTCCAAACATAAAGTTTAAAATAAGATAAATAGTTAAGAATATTTTTTTCATAATGGTTAGATTTTTTCTGCAAATTTACTAAATCTTATTTGTAATAAAGCTATTTTCTGTAACTATAATTACATCTATTTTAAATTTATGATTCAATTTATTTAATTATGATGTGGATGGCATTCTTCTTTTTCTTTCTTATTATATTTAAACCCGAGTTTCGGTTATAAATATAAAAACAATAATCATAAAACTAAATCATAGTCTTATCTTAAACTTCTTAATACTTAAGCCAATAAAAGTTAAAGTCATGATGACGATGATAAGCGTTTCTTTCCAGATATATTGCAATCCTACGCCCTTAAGCATTATGGCTTTTATGATTACGATAAACCAGCGCGACGGGATGATATGACTGAATATGCGGAGTGGCAATGGCATGTTTTCGATTGGGAAGATAAAGCCCGAGAGGAGGATTGTGGGCAGCATCAACGCAAACATTGATAGCATCATGGCTACTTGCTGCGTTTTGGATATGGTGGAAATAAGGATGCCCAACGATAGCGACATGATGATAAATAACAGTGATTCGCCAAGTAATAAAAACAGGCTGCCTTGCACCGGCATGCCGAAGACGGTGAAGCCCAACACCAACACTATTAATGCGATAATGAACGATATAAAAACGTAAGGTACCACTTTGCCAATGATAATCTGGATGGGTTTGAGTGGCGAGGCAAGGAGAATTTCCATTGTGCCGAGCTCTTTTTCGCGAGTTATGGAAATGGAAGTCATCATTGCCGATATTAGCATCAAAAGGATAGTGATAGTGCCCGGAACAAACATGAAAACACCTTTAAGTTCTTCGTTGTACAGCATTTTTATCTCTGCATTTATCTGCATCGGCAGCTTTTTATCCTTCATCATATCAGCCTGAAAACTATTGATGATCTGTTCGGTATAATTGCTCAGCAAACTTGCAGTATTAGGGTCCGAAGCATCGGCAATTATCTGTATGTTGGCTCGCTTTTCCTTCTCTAGTTTCTGCGCGAAGTTGTTTTCGAAAATAATAACTTCTTTAATCTTTCCTTTACGGAAATTTTCTTCAATTTCATTATAATTTGTAAGATTCTTCTCGAGTTTAAAATAACCCGATGAGGTAAGTTTATTGGTTATTTGTTGTGTGATATGATCTTTAGAATTGTCCAGCACCGCAATGCCGGCATCTTTAATCTCGTTAGTGATAGCAAAACCAAACAATAAGATCTGCACCAAAGGCATGCCAAACAAAATTATCATCGTACGATAATCTCGAAAGATGTGATAAAATTCCTTTATAACAAAGCCTCTAAATTGTTTCATTGTGTATAGTTTATGTTATGCTCTGGCGAGTTTAAGAAACACCTCTTCCATATTTTTAGCATTATAAGTCTTCATCAACCCGTCGGGAGTATCCAAAGCTGCAATCTTACCGTCGACCATTATTGAAACGCGGTTGCAATACTCAGCTTCGTCCATGTAATGTGTAGTTACAAACACCGTTATCCCATCTTGAGCGGCTTCATGTATCAATGCCCAAAACTGTCGTCGTGTTATAGGATCCACACCTCCTGTTGGTTCATCCAAAAATACAATTTTAGGTTGGTGAAATATAGCCACCGAAAAAGCAAGCTTTTGTCGCCACCCTATTGGTAAATCTTTGATAAGATTATCTTTAATTTCGGTAAGTTCTAACTTCTGTATCAAGAGTTCGGTTCGTTCTTTAATATCTTTTACCGACATGCCGTAAATACCACCATAAAACCTGATGTTCTCCACAATCGTCAGATCTTCATATAACGAAAACTTCTGACTCATGTAACCAATGCTTTTCTTAATCTTTTCGGTATCCTTGTATGCATCAAAGCCTGCCACATTAATTTCTCCTGAGCTTGGCTTCGACAAACCACACAATATCTTCATTGCAGTAGTCTTGCCTGCTCCATTAGCTCCTAGGAAACCAAATATCTCTCCCTCATAAACCTCAAAGTTGAGATTGTCGTTGGCAACAAAACTACCGAAACGTTTGTAAAGATTCTTTACAGTAATAACAGTCTTTTTATTCATGGTGTTGCTTCGTCATTAAACTCATAAAAGTATCTTCGATACCGGCCTTAATCTGCTCCACTTTTATATCCGTATTTCCCTTGTCGGAAAGATATTGTTGGATATCTTTTTCATTAAAGCTCTCATTATTTAAGGTAAGATGTATCTGCTGACCAAAAAGATAAGCACTGTTAGTATGCCCCCATGTATTAAGGTCATTCATTAGCTTATGAATGTTATTCGTTTTAACAGAATATAATATTTTGCCAAAAGTATTAATAATATTTTGAGGAGTATCCGTAGAAAGTATCTTGCCATCCTGAATCAATGCAACTCTGTCGCATAGAATAGCTTCATCCATATAAGGAGTTGAAACTAATATAGTAATTCCGGCCTGATTTAATCTCTTAAGCATCTCCCAGAATTCCTTACGGGAAACAGCATCAACACCGGTAGTAGGTTCATCTAATATAAGCACTTCCGGCTTGTGTATCATAGCACAACATAAGGCTAATTTCTGTTTCATCCCTCCCGAAAGCTTCCCGGCAGGACGTGTTTTAAAAGGTTCAATTTGTATATAAATGTCTTTTATTAAATCATAGTTCTCTTCGATAGTCGTACCAAATATAGTTGCAAAGAATTTAAGGTTTTCTTCTACAGAAAGGTCTTGATACAAAGAAAACTTACCCGGCATATAGCCAATAATCTTACGTATCTTTTTATAATCATTTACACAATCAAGTCCCTGCAAAGTAGCCGAACCTGAATCAGGCAATAATAATGTAGTCAGTATTCTAAATAAAGAAGTTTTGCCACCACCATCAGGACCAATAATGCCAAATAATTCATTCTTTTTAACATCAAAAGAAACGTTATCCAAAGCTATTGCATTGGGATAACTCTTACACAAATTCTTTACAGAAACAGCATACGGAAGAGACTCCATTTATTTTGCTTTAGTCCAATATGAAGGTTTATCAATGCCTGCCCATTGTATTTTAATCTTATTTTTAGGATCAATACTTAGAGTGCAGCCTGTAGTCTTACCGGTCGAAGCATCATAATAAGTGCCATTTTCCCATTTATCTTTACCATTAAACACAGCTTCATTCAATACAATCTTACCTATTAATGGTCTTTCATGTGCGCCGGCATTAGGATTGTTTATATCTTTCTTAGTAATCATTTTACTCTGATCAGTGATATCTTTAAACCCTATTATTCTTCCATAGAAGTAATTATTTATGGTGTATATCTGAATGGTGTATTCTTTATTTTCAGTATACCAATTGCCAACTATTTTCTCAGCTTTATTATCCTGAGCTTTTACATTATTTGTAAAAAATAATACTGCAACCAAAGCAGTAAATATAAATTTAATCGATTTCATTTGATTTATAATTATTGTTATTACTTATTAATAAAATTCACTCCCCTAAAGCATTCCTATTATTTTGTCCTAACCCAATTAGTAGTTCTTCCCAATCCCATCCAAGCTTTGCCAATATATCCACGAACCTTCATTTTATCTTTTGATTCAAGATTAATATAGCAATTATAAGTCTTCCCAGATTTAGCATCATAGATAGTTCCATTTTCCCATTGTTTCTTGCCATCAAATTCAAAACTATACATTAATAGCATTCCTAATAATGGTTTCGAATGCATTTTAGCATCAGGATTATTTGTATCAGTCTTAGGTTTGCCTGTTACTTTATCATTTGGTTCTTTCAACTGAACTATCTTACCATAATACTTATCTCCCGA
>JBAXLO010000299.1:0-4319 GCA_037134755.1 Bacteroidota bacterium
TATTCGGATGCCAGATTTAAAACTAATATTAAGAATAATGTAGCAGGTTTGGATTTTATTTTAAAACTAAAACCTGTTACTTATAATGTACATCCACAAGAACTACATAAGATTTGGGGTACTCCTGATTCATTGGTTAAGAAAATGGATTTTACCGAAGCTGAAAAAGAAACCCGCATAGGTTTTGTAGCTCAGGATGTAGAAAAAGCTGCTAAAGAATGTGGTTTTAACTTCCCCGGTATTGATATTCCACGTAACGATAAAGAAGTTTATACTTTACGTTATGTTGATTTTATTATGCCAATGGTAAAAGGTATGCAAGAACAACAAACTATTATCGAAAATCAAAACAAGAAAATAGACGATTTGCAAAAACAAATAGATGAATTAAAAGCAATGATAAAGAAATAATAGGTTATTCTAATACTTTAACATAAAACAAAACGCCCTGTATTGTTAAATAATACAGGGCGTTTTGTTTTTATATTTCCTACTGTCGTCGAGCGAAATCAAGATGCGACTATTCCTTTACAAACTTCTTAACTTCAGTCCCCTTATCTGAACTTAACTTTAAGATACAAATGCTATTTGCAAAAGCAGAAGTATTAATAGAGATATGACTTTCAAATATATTAAGGCTATATTAATTTTTGCACAACTTATAAATATAATCAAATGCTTTTTTTATAATTACTATTAACGACTACTTATAAGAAACAATTGAGTAAAGGGGTGCAGTTTAACAAGCAAAATAAAAGCAAATAAAATATTTTCAGCAAAGTGAAAACATTAAGTCCTTAGTATTAATAAAAATTGTACTTTTGTAGCAATATTTTTGGTAGTAATAATTCAAATTTTTAATGGATATAATTAAGTTAAATGATGCTAAAAAAGATTGCCTAAAAACAATACTTTCGCTATATAAAAAAGCCAATGCAGGGCATATCGGGGCGTCATTATCTTGCCTGGATATATTAATATATCTACATAGCAATAGGATGAGCAAAACCGATAAGTTTATACTTTCCAAAGGTCATGCAGCATTGGCATTGTACGTTGTGTTGGCAAAAGCAGGCTACATTGAAGAGTCATTGTTAGACACCTACTATGCAGATGGCACTATGTTGGCAGCACATCCACCGTGCAATCGCAAAGTAAATGGAATTCATTTTGGCACAGGAAGTCTAGGGCATGGATTGTCATTAGCCACCGGTTTTGCTTTGGCTAATACATTTCATCATAATCAAGATAAGGTATATTGTGTGTTATCCGAAGGCGATTGTAACGAAGGTTCAACATGGGAAGCAGCTTTATTTGCGGCACAGCATAAGTTAAGTAATCTTTATGTTATTATAGATAATAACAAATTACAAGGATTTGGAAGTATGGAAGAAGTGCTAAATCTGGAGCCTTTTGTTGATAAATGGAAAGCATTTAATTTTGATGTGGAAATAGCTGAAAACGGCAATGATTTTAATTCATTAAATGAAGCTTTTGATAAGCTGAAAAAAAGAAATTCAGACAAACCTAAATGTATAATAGCTTCAACTACTAAAGGTAGTGGAGTGTCGTATATGGAAAATAAAATGGAATGGCATTATTTGCCAATGAACGATGAGCAATTTCAACAAGCCATACAAGAAGTTAACAATTTTTAAAAGATGAGAAAAGAATTTTCCCAACATATAACTAAGCTGGCATTAGAAAATGAGAAAATCATTTTCCTTACCGGTGATCTTGGCTTTATGGCTCTTGAAACACTTAAAAAAAGTATTGGAAATCGTTTTATAAATGCCGGAGTTAGCGAACAAAACATGGTTTCTATGGCAGCCGGATTAGCTTACCAAGGTTTTATTCCTATGTGTTATAGCATTGCTCCATTTGCTGTTTTCCGTCCGTCCGAACAAATACGTTTGGATGTGTGTTTACATAATCTAAATGTTAAGATAATTGGGAATGGCGGTGGTTATGGTTATGGAATTATGGGTGCTACACATCATGCAATTGAGGATATTGCAATGTTAAGTTCGTTTCAGAATATGAAATGTTTCGTGCCTTGGTGCAACGAAGATGTTGCCAATACTATTGATGCAATGTTTGCTTATGAAGGTCCATCCTATCTTCGTTTAGGATATGGAGATAAGCCAACTACAACAAGTTTGCCTTCATTCTCACCAATAAGACATATAAATAAAGGTGAGAAGATTACTATTGTTGCAATGGGACCTGTTGTTATAAATGCACTGAAAGCTATTGAAACGCTTTCGCCTTCATTAGCTGATGTATTTGTAGTTTCTGAGATTCCTGTATTAGAAATATCTGAAGAATTGAAAGAAAGTATAACAAAAACAGGCAAACTAATTGTAATAGAAGAGCACGTAAGCAGAGGTGGTATTGGAGAGAACTTGGCAACTTTATTACTAAAGGGTAAACTCAGTTGCACTTTCTCTCATCTATATGCTAATGGATATGAAAACGGATTATATGGTAGTCAATCCTACCATCAACAGATAAATAGACTTGATACAAATTCAATTATAACAGAAATAAATACTTTGCTTAATGAATAATATTGAAAAGGTGTACGATATTTGGGATGAAAAAGAAAGACAAGAAGCTCTTCGTTTAAAAGGGCCCATCTTTATAATTGGAGCATCAGGATTTATTGGAGCAAATCTATTTCATAGTCTTAGAGCTCTTCGTAATGATGTATATGCTTGTTCCAGAAACCCTCAAAAGAGCTGGAGATTAACTGAAGTTGAATCTGAATATTTATTAAATGTTGACATTACAGATTCTGATAAACTCAAAGAAATTATAAATGAATATCGCCCTGCAACAGTCTTTAATCTGTCAGCTTATGGAGCATATTCCCGTCAATCTGATGTTGAAAAGATACATCAAACAAATTATATTGGCACCTTAAATCTTTTAACATCTTTGTCTGAAGTTGGATGTAGTGCATTTGTTCAAGCAGGAACCTCTTCAGAATACGGATTAAATTGTTCATCACCTCATGAATATGATGAATTAATACCAAATAGTGATTATGCTGTCTCTAAAGTTTCAGCTTCTTATCTTATTAAATATTTTGGAAAGGTATTAAACTTCCCTGCTGCTAATCTTCGTTTATATTCTATTTATGGCCCTTGGGAAGAACGTGACAGGCTTATTCCTACACTTATTACGCATTGTTCAAAAGGTAAATATCCTAATTTTGTTGATAAAAGAATTTCAAGAGATTTTGTGTATATTGATGATTGTACGAATGCACTTGTTAAAACTGCCTTAACAGTTTGTTTAACCGATCCGGGGATGTCAATTAATATAGCTTCCGGAGTGCAAACTTCTCTTGAAGATGTAGCTAAAGTGGCTAAAGAAATCTTTAACATACAAGAAGAACCCACTTTCGGAAGTATGCAAAACCGTAAATGGGATTTATCAGAATGGTATGGAGATCCTACACTTGCGGAACAAAAACTAGGTTGGAAAGTAAAGACATCCTTTTTACAAGGTTTGGATTTAAATAGAAAATGGGAATTAGAGTTTGCTACTAAAACGCAGTATGTTTCTGTTCCAAAGAAAGAGAAAAAGATATCAGCAATCATTGCATGTTATAAAGATAATGAAGCGATTCCGATTATGTATAATCGCTTAACTGAAGTCTTTGTTAAATCACAATTTGATTATGAGATTATCTTTGTAAACGATTCGAGTCCTTACAATGACGAAGAAGTAATAGCACAACTTTGTTATCAGGATAATCATGTAATCGGAGTGTCACATTCCCGTAACTTTGGTTCTCAATCTGCTTTTGTAAGTGGAATGGAAATAGCATCAGGTGATGCAGTTGTGCTTATGGATGGAGATGGACAAGACCCACCGGATATTATTCCTCAATTTATTGAGAAGTGGGAAGAAGGTTTTGATGTAGTTTATGGTGTACGTGTAAAGCGCGAAGCCCCACTTTATATGCAGTTGTCTTATAAATTATTCTATCGTATCTTCCGTAATCTATCAGAAGTTAAGATACCTATTGATGCCGGAGATTTTTCTTTAATAGATAAGAAAGTAGTTAGATACTTAACTAAGTTCTCCGAAAAAGATATCTTCTTAAGGGGACTTAGAGCATGGGTAGGTTTCAAACAAGTAGGAGTTCCATATTTACGTCCCGAAAGATTGTTTGGTGTAAGCACTAACAGTTTATCTAAGAACATTTGGTGGGCAAAGAAAGGAATATTCTCCTTTAGTCGTAAGCCATTACAATACATTCAAACAATAGGGGTTATTATTTTCATTCTAACTGTATTGTTAAGTAT
>JBAXLO010000300.1:0-4316 GCA_037134755.1 Bacteroidota bacterium
TTATTAAGCTATCAACAGATAAAGAAACAATAGTTAAGAAGTTTGTAAAAGAATAAGAAAAGAATTATGAATTATAAATTATGAATTGTGAATGAATTAAAAATTTTACTATGAAAAGAACAGTATTATTTTTATTAGCAGTATTCTGTGCTGTAGTAGTGTCAGCACAAGGAACAAGTTGTGATTCTGCAACTCTATTTTGTATGAGTTCAAACACCATCTATCCGGCAAGTACAGGAGTTACATCTCCAGCCTACGGTGCCTACCCGAACTATGGGTGTTTATGCACTATGCCCAATCCGATGTACTATTACCTGCAAATAAGTAGTCCCGGTAATATTGTGGTAAATATTTCAAGTACACCGGCTCATGATGTTGATTTTATTTGCTGGGGTCCTTTTACTTCTCTTGCTGATGTCTGCGCAAATGGATTGACAGGTAATTGTAATACATGCTATTCGGGATGCCCTAATAATACTACTGATACAGTTTTTTACCCTTCCGGGAATATAGCAGATTGCAGTTACAGTGTTAACTCAACTGAAAACTGTCATATTAATAATGCACTTACGGGGGAGTTATATATACTATTAGTTACAAATTATTCAGATCAAGCTTGTAATATTAGCTTCTCGCAATCCAATTTAAATATACCGGGAGCAGGAGCAACTTTATGTGGATATTTCCCAATACCTTCCGTTCATAATGGTCCATCTTGTCTTGGTGATACTATAAGATTGTTTGCCGATACAATAGCAGGGGCATCTTACAATTGGTTTGGCCCTGACAGTTGGACTGTAGATATTCAAAACCCTATCAGACTAAATGCTACACCAGCTATGTCGGGTAATTATATTTGTTACGTATCTAAAGATACAAGTATGCTTGCTATTGATACAACCGTTGTTGCAATATATCCCAATCCCACCGTTACTGTTACTTCTGATACTATCTGTGTTGGTGGCATTGCTAAATTAACTGCAAGTGGTGCTCTTAATTATATTTGGGGTAATTTTATGACTGACAACCCCATTATGGTAAGTCCAATTTACACAACAATATATCCTGTGTGTGGAATTGATTCGAATAACTGTGTAGGGTATGCTGATGCTAAAGTATATTTATATTCTTATGTGCCAACTATAACTCAAAGTGGTATTGTGTTGATTTCTTCTTTGCTAACAGGCAATCAATGGATGTTAAACGGTCAACCTATTCCGGGTGCAATATTTCAAAATTATACTATACCTCTAAATAATGTTGATACGTTATGCTATTCTGTAACGAATACACATTATGGATGTTCATTTACTTCCGATACTATTTGTGTACTACCTGTTGGTATTTTAGAAACTGTAAATAGAAGTTTGAATATTTATCCAAATCCTTTTAAAGATGAACTTACTGTAGAAACTACTTCAACCAAAGAACAAAAATTAGAGATATTTAACCTTATCGGGCAAACCATATATACTTCAGTAATGACAAAGAAAACAGTCGTAAAGACAGGAGCATTTGCAGGTGGAGTATATTTTATTAAGCTATCAACAGATAAAGAAACTGTAGTAAAGAAGTTTGTAAAAGAATAAGAAAAGAAACTATACCTAACTGCTTTTTATGTATCTTTGCATACTTAATAATTAAATATTTCGGCTATGAAAAAGTTTTATATTAGTTTAGTAGTAATTATGTTACTATCCCTTTCAGTTGAGAATCTGAAAGCTCAATTGCAAAACATTCCTTGTACAGGATACAATCAGGATGTAGTAGCTGATGGGATTGCTACATCAATAGCATCTACTTCTATCGACTGTGATGGTGCAGGATATGTATTTGTTGATGGCACTTTTAATCCTGGAAGTGGTGTCTGTGCAACAAGCAGTGTATGGCCTGCTGATTTAAGTATTAGCAGTCTTATTACCTCAGGACTTACATATAAACTACAACCAGCATCCACTAAAAACGATCTCTTACTTTGGGATGCCGTTACTGATAGTTTAATAGTTGCTTCACCTGTTGCTGCTTCAAATTTGTATGTTCTTTATACATCAGGTGGTGCGGCAGGCACTCTTGCTGTCACCGTTAGATTTACTGATGCAAACACTCAGGTTTTTACAGGTGTTAGTACTACTAACTGGTGTTCCGGTAGCTCACCGGCTACAGCAGTATTTAACCGAACTGCCCGTAGTACATCTACTACTTGTAGTGTTTCTACCTGTCAATACATGTACGAAATTAATCTGGCTATAAGTAGTGCAAACCAAGGTAAGCCTATAGCTTCAATAACATTTACCAATTCCAATGGATGTGTTTTTCATGCATTTGCTGTTGGTGGCAATGTCGTTGGTCCATGTACTTCTCCTGCTAATCAACCTACAGCTTTGGTCTTAACTGCAGGCAGTGCTACTATTTCAGGTTCTTTTACAGCTTCATTGGGTACACCCGGAGCTGATCATTATCTTGTAGTTAGAAGTACATCTGCTACACTTACAGCTTCACCTACAGCTGCAACCACATACACTACAGGAACTTTATTAGGAGGTGGAACAGTAGTTGCTTATCAAACAGGCACAACATTCACTGATAATGGTCCTCTTACTTCAGGCATTCATTACTATTACTTTGTTTTTGCTGCTAATTCAAACTGTCTTAATGGACCTGTTTATTTAAGTACTTCTCCCCTTACGGGAAATGCTATTATTACGCATGATGTTTTGGTTTCAAGTATTATTGCACCCACAGGGTCTGTGGCAACTAACAGTACTCAAACTGTTACTATAAGAATTAAAAACAATGGTTCAGCAAACGAAACAAGTTTTCTGGTAGCTTATAAAGTTAATTCATTAACTCCTGTTTCAGAAAACTGGTCTGGCGCTCTTGCACATGGGGACTCGGTAAGTTATTCTTTTTTAACAACATTAGTTGCACCTGCAGGGGCAAACTTTACCTTATGTGCCTATACAAAGCTAACTACTGACCTAGATACAGCCAATGACAAAACTTGTAAAACCATTAGTCTTACAAATGTTGGTATTAATGAAAATGTTACTTCTGCTAATGTTAAGATATCTCCTAATCCTGCAAAAGATAATCTTACTATAGAGATTAACTCAAACAAAGAACAAAGATTAGAGATTCTTAACCTCATCGGGCAAACTGTATATACTTCCACTTTAACTAAGAAAGCTACTATTAATACTTCCGCTTTCGCGAATGGCGTTTATATTCTAAAGTTATCTACGGATAAAGAATCAGTGGTAAGGAAATTTGTAAAAGAATAGATCTTCGACATCGCTATAGTACCGCGCTTTAATTCTACTCAATGAGCATAATCACTAACTGAAGTTGAACATAGAATGGTAAAAAGAAAGGCTGCCTTATATAAGACAGCCTTTCTTTTTAAACAATAATTAATAGAATAGTATTAGTTTTTACTAATAGTCTTAACAACTACTTGGCTATTCTGAGTTATTCTTGCAAAATAAATACCATTCTTTAAGCCTTGCATATCAATCTTAGCATTACTACCATTCAATATTTGTGTCATTACTTTCCTGCCATCCAATGAATATATCTCAACAAAATCATTGCTTGTAAATTGTTGTTGTGGTGTAATTACTATAAAGTCTTTTGTAGGATTAGGATAAATAATTACATTGTAATCAATATTCTTATCATTATTAGGATTAGTATTGTAATTGATGTTGTTTGCTAAAGTAGTAAGACCTGGATTAACTGTGGCACCAATTTGTTTTACAATGATAGTCTTAGTAATAGTTCCTGAAGATACTGTAATATATGCAGTTCTAGCGGCAGTAGATGTATTAGCAGTAGCAGCTATCTGAATGATCATATTATTTGAACCTGAAGAAGGAGATACAGCAAGCCAGGAAGCAGCAGTTGAAGAACCTGCACTGTTAGAAGCGACACTAATTGTCCATAGAAGATTAGATGTGATTGCAAAAGTATCTGTGCATGCATTATTTGTGGCTAATGTAATGTTAGTTCTTGAAACATTTAAATACGAAACTGGAAGTATAGCTGCAGGTTGTATTACTAATATTGTCTTTGATAGAGTTCCTGATGTTATTACTACATAGGCGTATCTTGCAGCATTAGTAGTGTTAGCAGTAGCTGCAATATTAACTACCATATTGTTTAAGCCGGTAATAGGTGTAACTGTTAGCCATGCTGGAAGAGGCGTTCCTGGATTAGTAGATATTGATGTTGATATTGTAATTGACCAGTTAACATTAGATGCTATTGCAAAAGTATCTGCGCAAGCATTATAAGTAGGTAGTGTTATTGATGTTCTT
>JBAXLO010000301.1:0-4304 GCA_037134755.1 Bacteroidota bacterium
GATATAATAATGGTTTTAGATAGGCACGACCAACTATTTTGTCTATTACGCCTTAGTTTTAGATTTATGATTATTCAAATAATTTCGCATTGTTAGCAATACAAAAGAGCATTATTACCAATATAATTCTTATAAACTCAACTAAACTATTGAATATATTAATAATATAGAGCTAAATATATTTACTTTGTATTTTGTAAAGTAGAATTAAGGGCTTCCGAACGTTCGGAATGCCACTGTGTCAAAAAAAAATGGGCAAAATAACGTTCGGAAACCCTTCATTGAAAAAAAAACGGGCAAAGTAACGTTCGGAAGTCCTTCGCTGGAAAAACAATGGGCAAAGTAACGTTCCGAAGCCCTTCGCCGAACGGAACAATGGGTAATGTAACGTTCGGAAGCCCTTCGCCGCTACAGCGAAGGGCAAAGTAACTTTTTAAAGTACGTTATTATAAGTACATAGCATTTTAAAAGATATTTAAAGGTATTTATTATGGTATGATAATATTTAGTAAGTTTGCGAAGCATTAAATGAAATCAAAAAACACTAATAAAATTCTTAACCATTAGGTTGGATTTTGTGATTAATTTAATTAATATCTTTTTTATGGAACTTTTTATTTATGTATTAATTGCAGGTATAATTACTTCTTTTCTATCTTATTTTCGCCACAAAATAAGAGATATTTTAAAATTTAAAGGTTATGATTTAAAGTCAACCTTTTTTTTAAAAGATTATTCCTTATTAAAAGTTATTATAAAGGAAGAAGAAAATCTTAATAAAAAAGTTGAATATATTAGATTAGCTAAAAAATTTATTATTTTGTACTATCTAATTTATATTCTTATTATAGCATTACCATTTATGCTAAACTGGAAATTAAAATAAATATATTTGAAATCAAAACAGTATTAATCTCAACTTAAATAATACTCAATTTACAACTTATATACCTATCAGACATATTAAACATACGACTCGTAAATCAACAAATAGAAACAACTAAACTAAAAATGCCAGAGAAAGGAAAAGGATTTCAAGAATTATAAAAGACCTAACCCTATTTGAGTAGGATTAGGTCATATATTAAAAATTAATAGCCTAAACAGCTAAAAGCCTACCTTTAGTTTCCTTTAATATAATTTACAAGCCCTTTAGCTTTAAAAACATTCATAAGTTTAGTAGGTAGAGGAGCAAAAGAAAAGATTTTGCCGCCAACATTAACAGTACCGGTTTCAAAATCAATACTCAGATGATCACCGGCTTTGAAAGCATCAACCACCTCTGGCAAAACAATAATAGGTAAGCCCTGATTAACCGACGAACGATAGAAAATCCTATTAACAGACTTGCAAATAACAGCTTTAACACCTGCATAAGCCAAACCAACAGCAGGATGTTCGCGAGAACTGCCACAACCAAAGTTAGCACCGGCAACTATTACATCATCAGCTTTAACTCTTTCAGAAAAAGTATCATCAAAACCTTTAAATAAATAAGGCATTATCTTATCACCTTCAGAACTTGCTATCTGATAGGTTAAATTACCTGCAAACATCTGATCAGTATTTAAATTATCAACATCAGCATAGTTCCAAGTCCCCTGATTGTAACGATCTTCATCCGTTTTGATATCTACAGTCTTACTTTGCTCAATTTTATAAGGGAATTTATCAATACCAACAATACCTCTAGGATCAGTAATCTCACCTTTAAGAGCCGAATACGCAACTGTAGCGGGAGAAGCAAGATAAATACTTGCTTTAGGATTGCCCATACGACCCTTAAAGTTACGATTGGCAGTAGATATAACTGTAATATCATCAGCAGGTATCCCCTGCCCTGTTCCCAAACATGGACCACATGAAGTACCAAGCACAATTGCACCGGCTTCCATAAATATCTTTATCAAACCCTCATCCATAGCTTGCATGTAAGTAGCTTTAGAAGCAGGAATTATCTGCATTTGGAAATCTTTAGGCAATTTATTTCCTTTAAGTATTGCCGCAGCTTCACGCAAATCTTCAATACGACCGTTAGTACAAGTACCAACTAAAGCCTGCTGTATCTTAGTCCCTTGAACTTCAGAAACAGCTTTTACATTATCAACATGATGAGGAGCAGCAACAACAGGGAAGATATCATTAAGATTTATATTAATTTCATTTACATAAATAGCATCTTCATCAGCCCACAAACCATTAAGCTTCTCGCCAAAATGTTTTTCCAATACTTCATCAGCAGGAAATACTGCATTCTTTGCACCCATTTCGGAAGCAAGATTACATAAAGTCATACGATCAGCAACAGAAAGTGTCTTAACACCTTCACCATGATATTCAATTGACATATAATCGGCACCACTCGAGCCTATCATACCAATTATCCATAGAGAAAGATCTTTTGCATAAACACCTTTAGGTAATTTACCAGTCAAAGTTATTTTAATAGATTCAGGCACTCTAAACCAAGTTTCGCCTTGTTTCCACAAACCTGCTGATTCAGTTCTATCAATACCTGCTGCAAAAGAATTGAAAGCTCCTGCAGTACAACTATGACTATCGCTACCAACAATTATCATTCGTGGTTTAGCGTAATCAGCTACTAACTGATGACAAATACCATTGCCAACATCATGAAATTTCTTTATACCTTGTTCGGTAACAAAGTTTCTTATACGCTGATAATCGTTTGATAATTTAGCATCAGTTGGTGGTGCATTGTGATCAAGTACTATTAATAATTGATCTGGATCGAATACATTAGTTCCGCCCATTTTAATAAAAGTCTTTTCAATACTAGAAGTATTGTCATGTGTAAGCACTAAATCAGGTTTTTTAAAGATTATGCTACCTTTGTCTGCTCCAAATATCTTTTCGGCAAATGTTTTTCCGCTCATATATGTTTAAATTTTATGTTGTTAATTATTTTTATTTATTAAAATTTCACGAGTGCAAATATGGATATTTTTTTGTTAATAAGGAAAGTTATTTCAATAAAAAAAGCCGCCTGTTATACAGACGGCTTTTTAACCTTAAAAGTAATTAAGAATTATTTTGCTGGAGCAACTTCAACTTTTTTAGCTTCTTTTTTAGCTTTTTTAGCTTTTTTTGGAGCTTTTTTTACTTCTTTTGCTTCTTTTTTTTCGTCTTTCTTAACTTCTTTAGCTTCTTTTTTAACTTCTTTTTTTTCTTCTTTCTTTACTTCTTTCTTAGCTTCTTTTTTAACTTCTTTTTTTGGTTCTTGTGGAGTTTGAGCAATTGCTAAACTAGCTACAAAAATTAATGCTGTTGCAAATACAAATACTTTTTTCATCGTTTTCTAAATTTAATTTATTTTTATTAATAAAAATTATTACGCTGCAAAATTACATCCTATTTATATACTAATGACATTTCCAGAGTTAAATTTTGTTAAAATCTAATTAAAATTTAACATTGACTCCAATTAGGTAGTTTTTACCAGCTTGTGGGAAGTATCCATCCATAATTTTATGAATATTGTTCTCATAATACTGATAAATCCATGCATTTGTTTCATACTTTACATCAAAGATATTATTTAACGCAAAAAATAGATTAATATTTTTGATAAAATTAGTTTCTAAATTATAATTTAGCCTAAGATTATTTATAAAATAGGGCTTTAATTTTCGATCATCACTTGAGGAGTTATCAATATATTGTTTGCCCACATATTTTGTATTTAATGCCAATGAAAGTCCTTTTAATATTTCATAATTAAATTGATTACTTATGATAACCGCAGGTGAGAAGGAAAGATCAGTTGTTCCAAGATTACTTACTCTTTGAATACCCGTTGTCCAATCATCAAGATACTCAGTAAAGTTCTTTATTTTATTTTGGCTTAAAGCGATATTACCATTCCATTTAAGCTTAGAAGATATTTTTGCACCGGCACTAATTTCTATACCTAAACGATAACTTTCAGGAACATTAGTCATAACTGGATCTCCTACATCATTAATCTGACCGGTTAATACTAATTGATCTTTATATTTCATGTAAAATATATTAGTATTAATAAAGAAGTTCTTCAAATGCAGACTGTAACCCAACTCAGTATTCTTTAGATTTTCACTAACCGGGAAAGGTTTTGAAGGATCAGCATCCACAAAGTTAGCTCTGGTAGGTTCGCGATTAGCAACACCAAATGAAAGATAAAGATTAGAATACTGATTTAATGAATAGAATACTCCCAGCTTAGGATTTACAAAATCATACTTATGCTCTTGATCCAATATTCTAAGATTATCATTTATACCATTAATAGTATAATCAATCTT
>JBAXLO010000302.1:0-4155 GCA_037134755.1 Bacteroidota bacterium
GAGTATTAGAAATAGAACCAAAAACGATACATCAACGTACGCCTATCTTTGCAGGTCCAACTTTTATGGTTGAAAAAATTGAAGAGTTTATGCAAAAATACTCTCCTGATTTTGGAAAAGAATAATTGAGTTTATGAACTTACATAAAACTGAAAAGGCTAATGAAGAACCCCGCCGCAAGCAGCGGGGTATCTAGGCTTTCTCAGAAGATTGCAAGTTGAATTCCTTTATGTAATTTTTTATATTTCTTTTCATTTCCTTGTTCCTTTACATACTTTGAAATTGTATTTTCATCTTCAAATTTATTCACTGTATTTACAAAGTAACCATCTGTCCAGAATTCTTATCCCCATAGTTTTTGCTTTACTTCCGGATGTTGGCGAAATATCTCGCGTACTGTTATACTCTTTATTATTATCACTCTTCTAGTAGGACTATAAGTTGGAACATACTGTACTAAAAAATGAACATGGTTTTCATCTACTCTTATTTCAAGAAAATGTATTTGATATCTTTTAGATATCTCCAAACATATTTCTTTTAAGGTGTTATCAACTGTTTCACTATATAAAACCTTCCTGTATTTTGCAGGACATACATAATGATATAACAATACTAATGCATTATGTGACTTATGAATATATTATCTTTATGCCATGCACAAAGATAATACTTTTCGCCATAAACGGCTGGGAATTTACCCAAAAGAGATTAAATTACATGTTGAAGAACTTGCAATTATACATATGTATCTGGTGGTAGTTTCTTGATAAGTATATCAGCCATTTTTTTCATGTTGTCATGATTGCAGATTGTTGGGAAAGCTTTTCTGAAAACTGATTTATTGAAATAAGTCATGCCATGATGCCATTCATTTTCAAATTCATTTAACAAATCTACATCCCATTCAACACCTTCATTCTTTGAAAGCGACATAAAACAAATATCTTCATAAAACGCATTAATCATTTCAGAATCCCATTTTATTTCATCATTCATGCATAAGCCTCCAACTGTGGTGCCAAGTTTATCACCATCACCGGGCTCCCATAAACCGAAAAGGACTTTATCTTTAAACTTCTTTATTAAATTAAGATCCCAAGGCACTGCTTTATTCATCGAAAGTGTTTCGAACTTCAGTTCATCCTGATACACTTCTATTATCTTTTCATTCCATGGAAGCAATGTATTCTTACTTATAAGATTCCAATCAGGATCTTTTAAATCAACAACCTCATCCCAACTTGTAAGCTGTTCTTCCGGTTTATCTGATCTGTAAATATAATCCATAATCATTTCGTGTGGATAATATTTATCGTCCCTACAATCCATTGCCATACATCTCATCTTCATCTGTATTGCATCTTCGTGACTAGATGTTTCCATAAGTTTTTGAAAACAATAAAATAAAATATCAGCATCAGCTAATATTGATTCGTTGTAAACAAGTATTCTCCAATCCCAACGATCTTTATAACGTTCTAATAGCTCTAGTGACCAAGGTAAAGCTCTATTCATCGAAAGAAATCCAACAGAGTAATGTACTTCCGGGCGGCTGAAATCAAGATCATCAATAAACTCATCTATGATATCAATAGTCCAGTGCATGCGATGGTTATTACTTACAAAATTCCATTTTAAATATTTATGATAATACCTGAGTTCGTCATGTGTAAATGTATAATCTCTCGACATATTCCAGAATAACATATCAGGATTATCATATAAATAATCAAGCTGATTTCCTGTGTAGAATCTTTTCATTTTTGTAGATTTAAAACAAAACAAAGATACGTTTAAATGTAAAGCAAGTTGGTTTTATTTTATTTATTTTTAAATAATTTTCCCTGATAGGTATTCCGTTCTTCCAATCTCTTTTCAACTTTATTTAAGATTTGATCGTTGCGTATTAATCCCCAACCCGGACCTTCAAGGAATCGTGGAGGAACTTCTCCTGCAAAGCGTTCAACAACAAAATTAGGATTCAAATGCTCTAGAAAATCGACAATAAATTCAATATAATTATCTAAAGTAAAGAAAGTAAAATCTTCAGGATGCTGTTTATATTGTTCACTCATTGCAGTATCTTTTATTATCTGCAACTGATGGAATTTGATATTATTAAGTGGAAGTTCTGAAAGTATTTCGGCTTCGTTCAGCATTTCTTCCATGCTTTCGCCTGGCAGGCCAAATATTAGATGAGCCCCTGTCTTTATCCCTTTGGCAGCGGTAAATTCAATAGCTTTCACACAAGTGTTATAATCATGACCACGATTAATACTCAGCAATGTTTTATCATAACAACTCTCAATTCCATATTCTATAATTATATAATGTGATTTGGAGAGCTCAGCAAAGTAATTTAGCTTCTCCTCATCCACACAATCAGGGCGGGTACCTATCACCAAACCTATTATTGCAGTATGCTTTAACGCTTCATTATAAATATCTTTAAGCTTAGCTAAAGAATCATATGTATTGGAATAAGCCTGAAAATATGCCAGATATCTATCTGCTCTTCTGTAACGCTTTGCATGAAATTCTATACCCTCTTCAATTTGTTGATTAATAGATTTTTCGGGCAGACAATAAGAGGGATTAAATGCATTATTATTGCAATAAGTACAGCCTCCAACACCAACAGATCCATCCCTATTTGGACACGTAAAGCCAACGTTTATGGAAAGCTTCTGAATCCTTTCGCCAAACTCTTTGCGAAAATGATCAGCATAAGCATTAAACCTACGTTTATGACCCCATGGAAATGAGTTTAAAACCATTTTCTCTTTTTAAGATATGCTGTTACAAATACTGTGATTCCGATCATTACAAGCCAAACATATATATAACCGTGTTGCCATTGTATTTCGGGAATATCTTTGAAATTCATTCCATACAAACCTACAATAAAAGTAAGTGGAATAAAGATAGTTGACACTACTGTCAGACGTTTCATAACATCATTCATTTGGATATCGTTGTTGGCAAGATACAATTCCAAAAGGTTTGAAACAATTTCCCTAAAGGATTCCAGGCTTTGTACAATCTGTTGCAAATGATCTATTATATCCTGAAAATAAATATGAGTTAACTTCTGAATCAAATCTTCTTCCAGATGAAATATTTTTCTGATTTCATCCTGCAAAGGATAAATCGCTTTTTTTAGAAAAAGATGTTCTTTACGTTTCTGTTGTATCTTTTTAACAACAGCTCGGGAAGGATTATTCAATAATTCTTCTTCAATTTCTTCGGACTGATCATCGAGATATTCTATCAGAACAAAGTAAGAATCAACCGTTACATCAAGCAAAGCATAAAAGAGATAATCATTTTTCATGGTTCTTACCCTCCCTTTTTTATGCTTTATCCTTTCGATAATTGGGTCAAATATACTGCTTTTAGTTTCCTGAAAAGTAATAAGATAATCTTTATCCAACACAAAACTCAATTGTTTTTTATCAATTGACTGATCAATTGGATTCAAATCAAGCGATTTCATTGTAAAGAACAATTGCTTACCATAATCTTCGGCCTTTGGCAAATGATGTGTGTTGAGAATATCCTCGAGCATAAGATTATGGAGGTTGAAATATTTGCCTAGCTTTTCAATCACGGTCACATCTTGCAAACCTGTAATATTTATCCAGTTAACATATCCAGGCCTGAGCAACGAAAATATTTCATCAATATTAGTGGTCTCATTAATTATATATTCATCATTATTATAACTAATTAAAGTTATAAGAGTTTCCTTTTCGTACACCTCGCCCGTATGAATAAGTGAACCCGGTGGTAATCCTTGTTTTTGACTGTATTTGTATTTATTAAAGTCCATTTATTGTTTTTAATTTTAATTTGTAAAAGTAATACAATATTATATAATAGAGCGTATAATTTTTAAGCTTATTTTAGTATTGATGTTTTTTATATTTATATCCGAATTCAGGGTTTAAATATAAATGAGAAGAAAAAATACTATTTCTAATTGTTTTATAATAAGAAATATTTATGTTTGATTTCTTATATATATGTGATTAAAATATGTTTATCACTGATGTGAATTCATTTTTATCTGCTAAAAACAGTCTTTTATCACGAGAAAGCACACTTTTATTAAGGGAAGGTCTTCCCATAACAAAGGAAGACCTTCCCTTC
>JBAXLO010000303.1:0-4141 GCA_037134755.1 Bacteroidota bacterium
TCTTTGGAATGACTCATGTACTCTTTGGAATGACCCATGTACTCTTTGGAATGACCCATGTACTCTTTGGAATGGCATTTGTATCCATCGGGAAGACAATTGTATCGCGATGCAAAGTACTTTCCAAAGGGTACATGGGTCATTCTTATTAGTTCAATTTATTTATATTAATAAATAAAACAAATTTAATAATAAATAACACCATGATATTTCAATTATAATACACTACCTTTGCAGGAAACACAAAATGATATAACAATACTGATACATTATGTGACTTATGAAAATGATTATCTTTGTGCCATGCACAAAGATAATCATTTTCTCCGTAAGCGATGGAGAATTTACCCAAAAGAGATTAATATGACTAATTATATTGGACCAATTTATCTTATTGCAAAAGCAATCTTATGAAATTAATTTTGGCATGAAGAATAATTTCATTAAGAATGTATATGCTAAATTGGTTGGTGATAAAGATTATATTGTGAAAGATATATTTGATATGCTTTTTATTAATGGAATACACCTTGTTACAAAGTTAAAGAAAAATATAAAAGGAAATTTAATGTCTTATGCTGATGCATTAATGATTCGTAAAAGATATAATAGAAACTATTAATGATGAACTGAAAAAAATATATGTCAAATTGAACATTCTCGTCATAGAAGGTTTACTAATTTCATTACAAACTTACTAAGTGGATTGATTGCTGATAGTTTCTTTCATAAAAAACCTTCTATAAATGTTGAAATTGAAGAGAAATCAATACAACTCACTATTTTTTTAATAAATAGCTTATCTTTTACTAAAGAATATAATTATTTTGATGATAAAAAAGGAAATTGCTAATCCCATTTTAATAATACAACACAAACGAAGTAGTATCAAAAGGAGCACAATAAACCATTGAATCTAATTGATGGTAATTGCCATTCTTTAAAACAGACCACTGAACATGTATCTTTTGAGAACCATAAGTTTTACAAAACACAGTGGTATCATAACTTGTTCCTACGCCATTAATTGGTGATTGATTGCAACAAGTGTAACATGATGGTTGTGTATTTGTAAAAGTATACCCAATTTGATTACTGTTCGTCATATTTTTAACATGCATCTTAAAATAAGCTTCTGCATAGATATTATAAGTTGGAGTATAAGTGCCTCCGGGCATATCTGTAACCAGTATATCATACGTTTGATCAAAGTATTTAGCCCCACTTACCATTATCTGAAAACCTACATCTTTATCTTTTGTATATTCGATATGGAAATTACCACTCGCATCCGTTGTTGCACTTGCTACTGTATTATATGATGGATTATAGGTGCCTGATTGAATCTTTGAGGAAAGAAACTGAACATTTGCATTAGCCACATAAGTATTTTGATTAGGATCAAAAACCCTTCCATTAATTATAATGGTGCTTGATGTGTCCTTTTTACAAGAAAAGATAAAATAAACAATTGCTATTAAACTAATAATTACTATAGGTTTAATGTATTTCATTGTTTTCATTTTGTTGGTATTAATATTACTACAAAGTTAATACTATTTAACGTTAATTACGTCAAAAAGTATTATTTTTTTATGAAATATGAAAACTATGTTGAAAGTATAAGGATTAAGAAAAAGATTCAACGAATCCTTTTAAATCTTTTTCCAGCGAAAAGTATTAATAAGATGATCAATATCCTGCTTAATGAAGTCAATTACCGGTGAAAGAGAATCATTGTTTGGAACACTATTAAAATACAAAGCTCCTCTAAGGAAATTATGAGTGCTGTCAGTTACAATAAACTGGTAAGTGGAGGCCACATTAGTGCCTTTTATATCATAAACTATTCCATAAACATGATTGGGCTCATCGTAATATGTCTTTTCTTTTATTGCTGTAGCCTTCGACATGTGCTTGTTAGCAAAATTGCGGGCATCTTCAAAATAATTAGCTAAATTATTAGTCACAACCTTATAACTAATATGAAGCGTAGCATTAAACTGTGGATATTCAACATTAATCCAGTATTTATCAGCATTTGAACGATCGTCTCTTAATATCTTGGCACTTTTAGAATACTCAAAAGAATAAGGAAAAGTGGTGTCGAAACTCTGATATTCTTTCTTGGGCAAAGCAATACGAAAATAAGTTCTTTCTTTAGGAGTATAATCTTCTCCACCACAAGCATTCAATAGTGAAAGCGGTATTATTAAGACTATAATAGTTTTAATGAATTTATGCATTATAAATAAGTTTATTGTATTTGATTGTCAATAGTAGTTTTTATTCTTTTGATGCGTCGATTATCAACAGCATCAATCTTAAAAGTAAAGTTTTTAATCTTAATTATTGAATTCTTTTCAGGTATTTTCCCCTCAAGTTCTAATATTAATCCTGCTAAAGATTCGGATTCACCTTTAAGGTCATCAAATATGTTTTCTTCAATATTTAAGATCTTATAAAAGTCTTGAATAGATGTTTTGCCATCAAAAAGATAATTATTATCATCAATCTTAGTGTAGTTGACTATTTCTGATTCAACATCAAATTCATCATTAATTTCACCAACTATTTCTTCAATTATATCTTCAAGAGTAACAATGCCGGAAGTGCCACCATATTCATCTACAACTATTGCAAGATGAATTTTCATATCCTGGAACTCCTTCAAAAGATCATTAATCTTTTTATTTTCGGGAATAAAGAAAGCAGGTCTTAATAAAGTATTCCAATCAAAACTATCTGCTTTGTCCATGTGTGGGAGCAAATCTTTAATATATAAAACACCCGTAACATTATCGAAACTATCATTATAAACCGGGATACGAGAATAACCTGCATCAATTATTATTGCAAGAAGTTTCTTGAAAGTAGTAGTATTTTCTACTGCAATAACATCAACTCTCGACTTCATGATTTCTTTTACATCAATATCACCAAATTTAACGATCCCTTTCAGAATATTCTTTTCTTGTTTTGGAGTATTTTCGTCCGAAGTAATTTCAATTACATTAGATAACTCAGAGATCGATATATCATGCTTCTTTCTTTTAAGTCGTTTATCAATAATTGAACTAGATTTAACTAATAAAGAACTCAAAGGGTAAAATATTTTAACAAAGAATTGCACAGGCTTTGCAAAAGAAACAGCAATCTTTAATGAGTTTTGATTTGCATAAACTTTTGGTAAGATTTCACCAAATAGAAGTATTAAAGAAGTAATAATTACAGCCTGAAGAATAAATACCATCAAAGGATGTTGAATAATATCAAAGATTGATGTTACTATGAAAGTAGAAATAATTACTACACCAACATTTATAAAGTTAATAGTAATTAGCAAAGTGCCTAGTAAAAGCTTTGGACGTTCTAATAATTTCAAAACATCTTTATATCTAATATCCGAACCCGATTTAAGTTCATTGAAATCATTAGGTGTTAAAGAAAAGAAAGCAATTTCAGAGCCTGATATAAATGCAGAGATAAATAACAATACTATAATTGCTAAAATACTTAACACAATACTAAAAGAAAAAGTTTTGATGATTGCAATAACAACTGTTAACGCAATCATCAAAACTTGTGAATGATAAAAACTTTCTAAAAGCATTAAAATTTATAACTGAATAATTTCCTTAAACTCTTTTTAATAATCTAAAAGAATATCCTACCTAAATTTAATCTCTAATGATTAAAAAGGAAGATCATCTTCAGGTTCTGACACACTAAAATTAGAAGAATCAACTGCTGAACCACCTGGAGGAGGTGGAGGAGGAGCAAAATCAGAATCTCTTCTTGAATCTAACATCATCATATTATCCCCGTAAATTTCTGTTATATACCTTTTGCTTCCATCCTTATCGTCATAAGAACGAGTTTTAATCTTTCCTTCTAAATAAACTTTACTTCCTTTACGGACATACTTTTCAGCAACTTCTGCAAGGCCTCTCCATAATATTATGTTGTGCCATTCAGTCTCTTCAACTTTATTTCCATCTTTCCCTTTGTAACTTTCTGTAGTTGCAATTGAGAACTTTGCTCTTTTTATCCCACTTTCAGTGGTGAAAATTTCAGGGTCTTTTCCTAAGTTTCCAATTAAGATAACTTTGTTAACTCCAGCCATTTTGTTTATTTATTA
>JBAXLO010000304.1:0-4085 GCA_037134755.1 Bacteroidota bacterium
TTGCGGTCGCCTAATTTCTGTTTGTAAATAACCGCACTTACAATTAAATGTATAAAAGCATTACCAACTGTAAATAAACCCAGATTGTTTTCTAAAGTAGCATGTCCGTACATCATTGAATAACCTATTCCATAAAATATAAATGAATTGACTAACAATAATGCAACGTCTTCAATCTCGAACTTTTCTTTGCGAATAAGTTTGTAAGCAAGAAAGGTAGCATAAAAAATAAGAAAGAATATTAATAAAAAAGTAGCTGCTATGGCAAAATGCTCTTCAAATTTATATTGAGTACTAAACCATGAAGCATATATAACCCATGTCAATGCAAAAGAAGAATAATAAAGGATTTTCCAATACTTTTTAAAGGCAATAACAAGGATACCTATATTAATAATAGCCATATAACTGTAAAGTACCGCTACTCTCCCAGAGCCATCGCTCAAAAGAAAAGGCACTGCATAAGCCCCAACCAAACCTATCAAAGAAATGATTTGATTGTTGTAATTTAAAGCCGCAACAACCGTAAAGACAGTAAAAACAACCATCAAAGCAAAAGCAACAAACTGTGGATACAAATCATAGAAACTATAGGCCGCAAACGTTATGAAATACATGATAGCCATAGCCCCACTAACTAAAACAGCACTATAATTCTCGTAGTTTTTCTTTAGCTTCAATCCAACACCCAATAGCCCCACTCCTACCAGATAACCTAAAATTATTCTTGTCAATGGACTTATCAGCTGATGATCTATTGAATATTTAGCACCAATTGCAACTCCAATAATAGTAATAAATATCCCTATCTTATTAATAAGGTTTTCGCCAATAAACTTCTCAATGTCTGTTTGTAATTTAGGAGTCTTGGGTTGTGGTGGTGTATTATTTGCAGATGAATGAGTATATTTTTCTTTAGGTTTAACGTTCATCTCAGCCATTATCTTCTCCCTTTGCAATTCGAAAGGAGTTTTTGTTGGTGGCACTTCAACAGTTTCTTCTTCCTCTTCGTAAATATTTTCTAATTCCGAAGTTTTAAGAGTATATATTTCATCTCGCAACTCAATGATCTCTTTTGAAAACATTTCGTGCTTTTCCAAAAGCATATCTATTTTATCTGTAAGTTGTTTTATGATTTCCAAATTATCTGTCATACCTTTATTATTATTATGTTTAGAAACAAAACTATTTTATAGACATATTAAACTCTAATGCAAAAGTACAACAAAAAAATAATTAATAGGACAAAATAAATTCTAATCTCAATAAAATAAAGATTTATTAAGTTTAGATTGTTCCTTATTATGAGTTTTAAATTTATTTATAAGCCCTATATAATATATATTGTATAATTTTGCAGATAAATTCTAAATAATGGGAACAACACAAAGAACAATAATCGAAGCAGCTTGGGAAAACAGGCAATTATTAAACGAAGAAACTACTAAAACTACTATCAGAGAGATTGTAGAGATGCTCGACAAAGGTAAACTACGTATTGCGGAACCTACTATCGAAGGTTGGATCGTTAACGAATGGGTAAAGAAGGCAGTTATATTATATTTCCCTATTCAAAAGATGGAAACTATTGAAGTAGGTCCATTTGAGTTTCATGATAAGATTGCTTTAAAGAAAGGATATGAATCTTTAGGTGTTAGAGTTGTTCCTCATGCTGTTGCCCGTTATGGTGCATACATTGCAAAAGGAGTTATAATGATGCCTTCGTATATAAATATTGGTGCTTATGTTGATAGCGGCACAATGGTTGACACATGGGCAACGGTTGGATCGTGTGCACAGATAGGAAAGAATGTTCACTTAAGTGGAGGCGTTGGTATAGGTGGCGTACTTGAGCCTGTACAAGCAGCACCGGTTATTATTGAAGACAATTGTTTTCTGGGTTCACGTTGCATAATAGTTGAAGGAGTAAGAGTTGAAAAAGAAGCTGTGCTTGGCGCAAATGTTGTTATCACCATGTCTACTAAAATAATTGATGTTAGCGGAAACGAACCTATAGAATATAAAGGTGTGGTTCCATCAAGATCGGTTGTGATACCGGGTTCTTATACTAAGAAATTTAATGCAGGAGAGTATCAGGTGCCTTGTGCTTTGATTATTGGAAAAAGAAAAGAATCAACAGATATTAAAACTTCTTTAAATGACGCTTTGCGCGAATATAATGTTGCTGTTTAATTTGAATTCTTATTGTTAAAAGAACTCCTGACAGGTTTTTCTTCCTGTCAGGTTTAATAAGCTTTTTAGTTACAGACCTGACAGGATGGGAAACCTGTCAGGAATTATATTTAGTCTGTCCTTTTATTTTTCTCCAGACATTCCAGTATTTTTGTTTTAAACTTCCAGCAAGTCATCTGCCTGCCATCAGTTAGTTCTGCAAGTTCATAACTTGAGATAGCGGGATTCTTGCACACCATAAATGCTAATGCGAAAGCTTCGCAAATTGGCATCTTACAACTATGAAATATAGTATGAGCAGTTGCTGATTCAAAAGTTTTACACTTCGAGCATCGCCTTGAAAAGGGTTTCTTCCCAATGCAGTATTTCGTATTGTCACATTTTCGGCAAACATAACCATCTTTCCACTTTTCGTTGGCTAGATACTCCAAACATTTCTCTTCGGTGCCAAACTTATTACTAAACTTAGCTTTAGTTAATGTATTTAAATTTTCAAACATACTTATTATTACAAATGAAACTTGATATTGAACAATTGTTATTTAATTTCGTTTACAAAAGTACAAATAAAAGTGATACTAATACGATTTATTTCAAAATAAATCTTTACTTTTGCAAAATTAATTAAAACAAATAAAAATGAAAACTATTTTCAGACTATTAGCAGCAGCACTATTAATAACAAATATTAGCTGTAAACAAAGTTCTTCAGGTAAAGAGGAAATCACAATCTCAAAACAGGAGAATAAATTTGACAACAAAGGAACAGTAGTTCATATTGACAATGCTGCTTTCAAAGAAATTATTATGGATTATACTGCTATTCCAAAATCGTGGGTTTTCAAAGGACAAAAGCCATGCATCGTTGATTTTTATGCTGACTGGTGCGGACCATGTAAACATATTGGACCAATAATGGAAGAACTTGCAAAAGAATATTCTGGTAAGATTAATATTTATAAAGTTAATGTTGATAATGAAAAAGAATTGTCTACATTTTTTAAAATAGAAAGTATTCCTGCTTTAATATTCAGTCCTATGAAAGGTGATCCTACAATACAAGCAGGGGCTTTGGATAAAGAAGATTATATAAAAATGATTGATGAGATACTTTTAAAGACTCAAAAAGATACTACTAAAATCAATTAATAATTAATAATTAATAATTAACAATTAAGGTAATTAAAGACATAATTAATAAATAATAATAAGAACAGAATGGAACATTTAACTAAAGAAACATTTCTAAATAAGATTTTTAATTTTGAGACAAATAAGGAATGGAAATATGAAGGTGAGTTACCTTGCATCATTGATTTTTATGCTGATTGGTGTCAGCCTTGCAAGATGGTAGCTCCTATTCTGGAAGAATTATCAACAGAATATACAGGCAAAATCAATATTTATAAGATAAATACGGAAGTTGAAACTGAATTAGCTGGTGCTTTTGGAATCAGAAGTATTCCTTCAATGCTATTTTGCCCTTTTGAAGGACAACCTCAAATGGCTGTTGGTGCTTTGCCTAAAGACTCAATTAAACAAGCTATCGAAGAAATACTTCTTCCAAAAACAGAATAAAAAATATTTAAGTTCAGTCTAAAAAACACGCTTCGTCATTACGATCACCTATACTTTCATCACATCAAGTAGTATGACAAATCTATGAGATCATCCTGACAGATTCTGTATTAAAATCCAAATTTATTTTTTAATTTTGAGAGACCTTTCCAAGATATTTGAGGTAAAATCCGATTTATAGACAAAATTTGAGTATTGAAAATGAAGTGTATTTTTTGATGTAGGAAGAGCATTTTTCTTGGTGGGAAGTCTATTTTTTGTAATCAGAAGTCTATTTTTTCATGTAGGAAGTCATTTTTCTGATAAGGATGTTA